>CAZQCO010000012.1:46789-59484 GCA_964592225.1 uncultured Bacteroidales bacterium | reverse complement strand
AAACCTTTAGATTCAAAGTTATACGTATATCACTCAAATTGTTTTAAACAGAACTTAAGAGTCCTTTTGATGATTTGGAAATCAATGAAAATGATAGTAATTTGAAAACTAGATAGAGAAGAAGGAGAGAACCAAAAATAAACTAAATGTTTATACATCAACTATATCAGCATATTGCGATAAATAAATGGATGTATTATAATAGTGATAACGATAACTTGTTTAATGGCAGGTAAGTTGTTGTTATCTACTTTTTTGTATGCAAAGTATTTTCGTGTACAACATATGATTTTATAACTTTGTTTAATATTTATAAATAAAAACCTGAAGATTGTGAAAACTTTACTGATTGTTTTAATAATATCGGTGCAATTAATTACTAATATTTTCAGTCAAAAAAAACCAGAATTTTATATCGAAAATGAACCTAAATCCCTTATCCTTTTAAAAACTGAAGAATCTTTCTCTTTACAATTTATAAAATGGGGGATATCGGTAAATGATGTTATAAGTATTATTAAAGAAAAATACCCAAATATATATAGCCAATATCGAAACAAAATTATTCTTTCTTTAGATATTAAACCTTATAAGGAAACCATTGAATTTCACTTCCAAAATGATAAATTGTTTTGTATTATTGACCATTTCGAGAATGACATGTGGTCGGGTAATACCAAAAAAATTGTATTAGATAGAATACAATATCTGAACGAGAAATACATAAGCCTATTTGGAAAGCCCGATAAAGAAAACGGACAAAAGTTAGGATTAAAAAATGAAGATTTTAGTAGCTATTACGCCAGCGCTTGTTGGAATGCAAAACCTGACAGAGAGTATTACCCCGAAACTTCTTTAACAATAACATTCAATAGTACCGGATCCGGAAACTATGTTCAATCAACACTTGAGTACATACTTATTGACAACAACAATGAACCTGTTGAACTAAAATTAATGAGGGCCATCAGATACTCAAATATTGATATAATAAAGGATTTACTTACACAAGAAATAGATTATAATTTTAAATACATTTATCCTCCTTTAGAAGAAAAAGGTATAGATGAAATAGTTATTAATAGTGGCTCAACTGAAATAGTCGAATTATTAATTGATGGAGGGTGGAATTTTAATAAAAAAAATGATGATGGTTATACACCGTTAGAACTTGCTATTGAAGTAAATAAAGATGGAATAGCAGAAATCCTAAAACGTAATAATGCAAAAGGAGGTTCAACCTTTTTCAATCAAGGAATTGTTATGTACAAAAAAAGGAATTACAATGAAGCCTTAAATTTGTTTGAAAAAGCAATAAGATGTGATAGCAGAAATAGTGATTATTTCGAATACAAAGCACATTGTTATTACTATATAAAAGATTATACAAAAGCAATTTCCGAATATACAAAAACAATTACAATAGACTCATCAAGAATAGCTGCTATTAAATTCAGGGGCTTATCCTATTATCAATTAAATGATTATAGCTCCGCTTATGAGGACTTTGCTACTTATCTTAAAACGAATGATGATTCTCTCCTTTATTTACTTAGTGGTGTTATAAATTATAGAAATGAAGAATATCAAAATGCCTTATATGATTTTCAAAAAGCTACAGAATTGGATAGTAACAATCCTCAATGTTTCAAAAATAGGGGTGATACATATGCAAAACTTGGTAATAATGATTTAGCAATTCAAGATTGGGGAAAAGCGCTTGAATTAGGTTATAAAGACAAACAAAAACTTGAATATATGATTAATAAACTAAAGAATGAAGAATAGCTATGCAAAAATCTAACTATTATAATAATGCACGAGCGCCCAACGCGCCATAAAAATAATGTGGGGTGCAGTAACAGTATGACGAGTGAACAAAAAAAATAAACCAACTATGGTCTAACCAGTTGGTCGGACTCGGGCCCACCCAATTTTTATGGCGAACCGTTGTGCAAAAGTCTCATAAAACGCATATTTTGTTTTTCTACAGGGAAATTGTAATTTACCCGGCAGGTTACTAAGGTGATACATACAAACAGGAAATTAATTTATCTGCCTACAGAGGAGGTATAAATGATTATAATCGAGATATAGAATGATGTTTTTTATAAGGTTGGGTGCAAGCCATTGTTACAGGATAACAGGCACAAACATGAATTTAATCTATCCACCAGACTCAGGGTGTATACATGGAAGGAATCGTTCGAAAGCTATTGAGATTATAAATATTTAGCGGCAGGTTTCTCTAAACAAACGAATCGCTTAAAATTCATTTGCACGGATAGGAACAACAGGCTGACTAAATACGTGTGAATTGAAAAGTTAAATGAAATAGGATCGAACCAGTTGAATATCAACTTAAAAATGACTTTTAATTTTGGACCAACTGATTCGTCCCATAATCTGAAAGTGTAGATATGTTATTTTATTATTTCTAACCGTTGAGAATAAAAGGATTCACCATTACTTATTCTCAAAAGATAAACTCCATTATTTAATTTTACAGTTAAGTGTAATTCAGGCAAATAAGTTACAAAAGCCTTAAAAACTGACTTGCCCATTATATCCAGAATTTCTACCTGATCATATTGAAATTCCGGAGATTTTATTACGATGTTGTTTGAAGCAGGATTAGGATAAATAAGTACATTATCCATCCCATTTATTTCTTTTACACTTTCAAAACTTTCCTGAACCTCGAAGTAGTTTATATTGAAAGGTCCGGCAACTATTATAATTTTAAAGTAATGTTGTCCCGTGGGTACAGATATATCCTTAATAACTGAAGTAAATGTTTGCCATCCGCCTGTAACCGGGACAGAAATTGATCCAAGTTTTACATCATCGAGATAATAGTCAAACTTAGTCCCTGAATTTTGCGTGGCAAGCCTGAATTTAATTTTATAATCTGTAACATCAGTATTGTTTTCGATAGCATAAACCATCCAATCATCTTTATCTAACCAGCCAACATTCAATCCACCACCATCATCACTTGTTGTTTCAGTATCAGTTCCGAATTCCATGAAATAATCTTCAGCTTCGACTTTGCCGGGCACAGGATGATAGGCTGGTGCAGCAATCGGGTTATGCACGTAAACATCCGTAAAGGCTTCCAATATGCCCCTGTCTGCTGCAACAATATCGCCGGGAGTATAAGATATGTAAACAGAATCTCCAAAGTTTAAATTGTTGAACAGGTTCAATCTGACCGTGTTTTTAATATTAAAGACCTCCTTAATATCTGTTTCTTCGTCATTCACCAATAGTGTTAGTTGGGGGATCTGACTATCAATCATGTACATAGGCTTGGTGAATACTAAAGTTAGAGCAATGGCACTTTCATAGATGAAAGCAGAATCAAGATAAACCGGTAAACCCTGGGAGTTGTTCGTTACTATGTAGCCATCGTAACTTTTGAGTAATCCACCGTCAAAAGAAACTATGTCAGTACCCGAATAGTTCAGAGTAAGATCATAATCGGCATAAACCGTATCGCCAAGCGGGAATACCAAAGTTGTAGAATCATCATCCATAAAACTACACAGGATAAGCGAAATGTCCATTTCTCCGTTATAATAAGCTTTCAGAGCCAGTGATGAAATATCAGATGGCAGGAACATCTTCTTATTAAATATGGCAATAAGAGAATCTCCTTCTTCATCAACCTTAAGTTCCACAAATTTGGGAGCAGAACCATAGAGCTGGTTATCAACAAGTGTGTCACTAAATTCTGCCAGCGGTTTGTCATAAACAGACAGAACATTACCGCCGCTGTAAGAGATATGAACTTCATTAATATTCAGAATATCATCCGTTAAAAGAACTGCTAAGTTAACTGAGTCCATCATGATCACTGTATCAATGTCAGCATCCAGTCCGTCAACTTTTACAGCAAAACCATCATATTGAGTTTGTTCTTCAAGTGGTTTCGTGAAAGTTACCTGGATCTGTTTTGGGTCAGCATCATAAACCGCGGCAGCTTTGAACTTGGCTATTCCGTAACCGAGTGAGAATTTCTTACAGAAGTCCCATATTTCCTGACTGCTATTTACACCATTTTCTTCTATTGAGTGCCAATGTCCCTTGCCAGCCAGGCTAATAAGAACGACTTCAACTGAATCAAAACCAGGGCCCCAGTATGATTTACTGTCACTGTAAGATGAACCCGGCGGATAGGGTGTAGTTACCTGGGCAGTAGCCGGGCAACCATTTCTGGCAACCCAGGCGTTTAAACAGGTTGCCACCCCGCTGTAAGGAACCACATCATCGGCTGTTCCATGTATATGGATGATAGGTACCGGGCGGGAACTATTGGTATCCGCACCTTGCATAGGGTATCCGCTCACCGGGGCAAAAGCTGCAATTTTATCAGCTATTTCAGTTGCCGCGTAATAGGTCATCATTCCACCCATTGAAAAGCCTGATAGATAAACCCTGTCGCGATCAATACGATAACGGTCAACCATTTCATCGATAATGGCCAGGATGAAGTCAATATCAGTTGTTCCTGAAATATCCCATGCATTATTGATACCTGCCGGATAAACGATCACAAAATTGTTTTCCTTTGCAATTAGTTCCCATTGGGTTTGAGTTCTCTGGTAGTTAATGTCCTGGTTATATCCATGCATGGAAATAAGCAGAGGCCGGTCAGGCACTATGCTCGCCGGAGCATAGACCAGCATTTTACGGGTTGTGGTGTCAACCTGCAGATCTTCTATCTGAGCATTCGAAATGTTCGAAATGCCGATGAGCCCTAACATAATTAGAAAGAGCTGAAAATAGGTAACATGTTTTTTCATAGAAATACTAGGACTTAATTATCCGGATTAAGAGTTAATTACATAAAAATTGTTAGTAATTAATATATTGAATGTTAATATATTAAATAATTTCAACCTAATTAAAATATTTATTTACAAGGTCAAAGAACTTAAATTAATATCTATCTATTTGTATCTATGTGATATATATATTAACATTGAACAGTGGCTAAAGATAAAATAAATATACTATTTCGCAAAAGAATGCCTTAGCTCCTGGGTTTCATTGTCGCACTCTTATAAAGCATTTATTATTCAGATAAACCTGTTAATTGAAGCATTCAAGATTTTGGCTGATATGCTTTTCTCTTAGAATGCCTGGCAGGAAGCATAAAGTTTAGTTTTAATTATATCACAATTTTATTTAAATTCAGGCTCTCAATATACCTTATTATGAAACCGACCCTACTGATAACCAGCATGCTGTTCGTTCTGGGCTCTGCGGATAGGGAATGCCCTAGCCCTTTCCTGGGACGCCCCTCGCTTAACGAAGTTTGCTGTTTCGCTTTATGTAAGGGTTATTCTGTAACTAACAAAAAGTCTCACGAAACCCAGGTTTTAAGATAAAGATTAGCTAATAAAACTAGGCCTTTGCCTCCAAATATTTTTGCTGCATGTCAAGTACGGCTTTATGAAAATCAGGATACTTCTGCCAGAGTTCTTGCGGGCATTCTGTTAATTCGTTACATTCGATACAGCAGTCAAATCCCTTTTCAATAACACATTTACGCACCGTACAATTTTGAACCACTACCCCAGTAGGTTTTCCCTCGCTTTTGCATTTATAGCAGAATATCTGCTCCGGATCAAAATCAAGGTTGTACTTTTCTTTTATTTTCCAATTGTCATAGGCTTCTTTCTTTTTCGCCGTATCGTTTTCGATAGTGGCAACGTACATGGGACAATCGGAAGGGCAAGTATAGCCGCAATACTCCAGTTTTTTAGGATCAGGTATATCATCATTTATTACCAGGTCGCCCATTGCACTCAATCCCGGGCACATACCTATGGCACCGCATGCCAGGAATAATTGAGTACTTTTATTTAAAAATTCACGACGGGAAGAGGATTTTTTCATGGTTGGGTATATTTGGTTAGCAGTAAAATTGATGCATTACCTTGCTGACAGATCAATACCCGGGCACACTTACCCGGGCATTATAATTTTAGGATTCCGGTTATTTTTTTCGGATTACTAACTATTAGTATCTGTAAATTAATAATTCCTGAAAAAATGGGTATGCAGGCCAATTGAAAAAATAAAGGGATGATAGTTGAAATCAATATTCTCATTCAGAGAGAAGGAAAGTCCGATCTGTACGGAAAGTTTCACATTCTTAAATCCGGTTTTCAGCGTGATTACAGGTTCGAGGAAAACTCCCGTGCTCCTCTGCGAACCCTGTTTCAGGTTGACAAAAGCGAGGCGTGCAGCCAGACTGCCATCGAAAGGAGCCGTGGCTATGCCTATACCGGGTTGAAGATACAAACGGGTATAATTGGCATTGGTATAGGCCGACCATAAGTCGTTGGAATAACCACCCCTGGTATTGCCGAAGCCAACTCCTCCGAATGTTTCAAACCGGCCAACTTTACCCATTTTTGTATAGTATCCGGTGCCCAGCTCGACGAAGTTATGTTTATGATAATTTTCTGTTGAATCTGAGGTTCTGTTGGCAAAACTGCCGTTAAGTGCTAGCCCGATATGGTCGGTAAGGGCATAAGAGATTTGTGGATCAAAGCCGGAAATACCACCGTTAATGGATGCCTGAAGTTCACCTTTATTGCTCAGCAAGGGAGTGTTTATAACATTGGGAACATAAGCAGGAGCACATGCATCTAAAAGAATGGCAACACCTGCAAGTATCGTAAAACCAAAGAAAGTATTATTCTTCATTTGAGTATGAGTTTTGGTTGGTACTATTCAAATGTAGAAAACAACTTAATAACTTAATACATAAGTTATTAACCTAATCCGAAACCTGCCTGTATAAGGGATATGTTCACCCTTTCCCGAATGCTAATAATAACAGGTTAAAATTTTACTTTCTACATTTGTCTGAAAAGGCAGAAAATGTCAGGAATGAAAAATGAATTACAAATACTTTTCGAAGACAATCATCTCATAGCGGTGAATAAGACAAATAGTGATCTCGTACAGAAAGACAGCACGGGCGATAAGGCCCTGGTTGATAAACTTAAGGATTATATTAAAGAAAAATACAACAAACCCGGTAAAGTATTTCTGGGCGTTACACACCGGCTCGATCGGCCTGTTAGCGGAGTGGTTTTATTTGCCAGGACCAGTAAGGCTCTTACCAGGATGAATGCTTTGTTCCGCGATGATGAGATCAGGAAAACCTATTGGGCCATCGTAAAAAACAAACCGGAGAAAATTGAGGACAAGCTGGTGCATTACCTGATACGAAATACAAAACAAAATAAGTCTTACTGCAGCGATACTGAGGTTAATGATTCCAAACGTGCCGAATTAAGTTACAAGTTATTGGCTTCATCCGATAAGTATTTTCTCCTCGAAATTGATCTGAAGACTGGCAGGCATCATCAGATCAGGGCTCAGTTAGCAACAATAGGTTGTCCGGTAAAGGGCGATCTGAAATACAATTTTCCGCGATCCAATAAAGACGGTGGAATATCTCTTCATGCACGTTCCATCTCATTCATTCATCCGGTTTCGAAAGTAGATATTAAAATAGTTGCAGATCCTCCCAAAGAGGAGGTACTTTGGAATTATTTTTTGAGCAAAATGTGATAAGAGAAAATCGACTGCTTCCGGAAGAATTCTAAGAATAAAAAACCCGGAGAATTATTGCATTGAACAGGTGTACTACTTGTATGCAAAATCCTCCGGATCAATTGCCTGTAATTTAAAAACAGGGATCAGAAGAGTCTTATTTTTTCAGGATAGAACTCATTACTTTTTCTTTATCGAGAGGTTTGGTACAGAAAAACCAGTCGTAACATTTCATATCTGATTTATCTTCCATACGTTCTTTTGCTGCACCACACGATCCTGCAGGTGGTACGATAACCTCGTCACCCGGACGCCAGTCGGCAGGAGTGGCAATATTGAACTTATCTGCGGTCTGCAAGGCTATCAGTACACGATATAACTCATCGAAATTTCTTCCGAGGCTTAACGGATAATAGATAATGGTACGTATTATACCTTTCGGATCGATGTAAAATACCGCTCTTACAGCTTTCGTGTTACTTTCGCCGGGTTGAATCATACCATATTTCTTGGCAACTTCCATAGTGATATCTTCGATAAGAGGGAATTTCACTTCAACATTTTTCATTCCCTTATATTCGATCTTATCCTTTATTGTGCGCAGCCAGGCAATGTGGCTGTAAAGTCCATCGACTGAGAGGCCTACCAGCTTGCAGTTGGCCTTTTCGAATTGAGTCTCCATACTGGCAAAAGTCATAAATTCGGAAGTACATACCGGCGTAAAATCGGCCGGATGACTAAAGAGGATCACCCAGCCGCCTTTATAATCGGCCGGAAAGTTGATTTCACCCTGAGTGGTCACTGCCTTAAACTCAGGAGCGTGTTCGCCAATACGTGGCATCGACACTACTTCTTGTTCCTGTAAATTTTCCATTCTTTTTATTTTAAGTGTTACAATTAAATTTCTATTCAGTTGTTGTTTGACTGGCGAGGTTCTTACTACGCTCAATCGATTGCAGCGCTAAGTAGTTATCGCCAAATTTTTTCAGATTTTCCATTTCCACATCGTACTGATCGAAATGGCGTTCTTCGTCTGCTACCAGCTGTTCAAACAATTTTTTCGATACCGAATCAGCATTCTGGGAGCAGATATTAGCCCATTGGTTGTAATCATTTGCACTTTGGGTTTCCATTTTTGCAGCCATCACCAGCATATCTTTGACCTGATGAATCTTTTTTACTTTTTCTGAAGCTGCTATTTCAACTTCGCCTTTCAGGAATAAAATCCGTTCTGACACCAATTCGATATGCATCATTTCTTCGATAGCGGTGCGTTTAAAGAGGTTAGCCAGCAGGTCGAAACCCTGGTCATCGCAATGGAAATGAAAATACATGTACTGATGAACTGCGGAGAGTTCATCGGCAACAGCTTTGTTCAATAATTCAATACTTTTTTCTTTCATGTTGATATGATTTTATAGTTGTTATCAGGGTTTAAAGTCAACTCCGAGTCCCTTTGCCACCTGCATGGCCAATTCCTTATCGGCTTTATGAAAATGGGTTAACTGGCGATGAATGATCTCATCACGTTTCGGACCCGTAATGCCACTCATAGCGCCTACAAGATTACTTACCGTATTTGCCTGTTCCTGAGGCGTCATCACTTTTCTGAATAGCATACCGGGTTGTGTATAATGATCATCGTCATTTTTATTACGATCGTAATGATCGGCTATATCCGAATCTAACTTAAGCGCAGGTTCCTGGTAGTTTTTATCGGCCTCGATTTCATCGAAACTGTTAGGTGAATAGTTGGGATTTTCATTTCCGTTGCTGTCAACTCTCATAGAACCATCGCGCTGGTAATTATTCACTTCGTTAATGGGGCGGTTCACGGGAATTTGTTCGTAGTTGGCGCCTAGGCGGTACCGATGTGCATCGGGGTAGGATAATAATCTTCCCTGAAGCATTTTGTCGGGCGAATAGCTGATGCCATCCACCACATGAGCAGGAGCAAAGGCCGATTGTTCCACGTCCCGGAAATAATTATCGGGAATCTTATTTAATTCCATAACACCGACCTCCATTAAGGGATAGTCAGAATGGGGCCAGACTTTTGTGAGATCGAAAGGATTCCAGCGGAATTTTTTTGCCTGCTCTTCGGTCATGATCTGAATTTTCATGGTCCATTTCGGGAAATCACCTTTTTCTATTGCTCCCACAAGGTCCCGCTGTGCCCAGTCCATGTCTTTGGCTTTCATAGCATCGGCTTCAGGACCGGTAAAGTTTTTTATGCCCTGCTGAGTTTTCATGTGAAATTTAACCCAGAAGCGTTCATTTTTTGCATTGATGAGGGAAAAAGTATGGCTTCCGTATCCATTAGTATGCCTGTAACCATATGGTGTTCCGCGATCGCTAAAGAGGATCATGACCTGGTGCAGACTTTCAGGATTTAAACTCCAGAAATCCCACATCATGGTCGGACTTTTTAAATTGGTTTTGGGATCCCTTTTCTGGGTATGAATAAAATCACTGAATTTTTTCGCATCCTTAATGAAGAACACAGGAGTATTATTTCCCACCAGATCCCAATTTCCGTCTTCGGTATAGAATTTCATGGCAAAACCACGGGGATCGCGTTCCGTATCGGCACTGCCTTTTTCACCTCCTACGGTCGATAAACGCACAAACACACGACATTCATTTCCCACTTTACTGAACAATTTGGCTCTTGTATATTTTGTAATATCCTGTGTGACGGTGAATTTTCCAAATGCACCGGTTCCTTTGGCGTGAACTACCCTTTCAGGTATTCTCTCGCGATTGAAGTGGGCCATTTTTTCATGCAGAATATAGTCCTGAAGCATTACTGGCCCCCGGGGTCCGGCAGTCATACTGTCTTCATTATGGCTGTATGGCTTGCCCGAAGCTGTTGTTAGTTTCTTTTTTTTGTCTTTCATAGCCTTAATTATTTATGGTTTAGAATTAGTACTTACTCTTTTTTTATGGTCGGTAACAGATATCCCATTACCAGGGTTCCAATGGCTCCAAGGGCGATAATGAACCATTTCAGGTAAATAACTGTAATGAAATAACCAACTGAAACGAGAATCATGATCCACATTAGCAGTATGGAATACACCTTTGTTTTAATTGTCAGACCTTTGTATGTCTGAAAATCCTGAATATACTTTCCAAGATGTTTATTTTGTATCAATAGCCGATAGAGTTTTTCGGAACTTCTTACATAGAGTCCGGCAGTTAACAGAATAAAAGGGGTAGTAGGCAAACCGGGAATAAAGATGCCAGTGATGCCAATCCCGAGCGAAATAGTTCCGAGTATTATTAGAATTATTTTGATCATGCTGTTTCTATCAGGCTTTATTCCTGTTCTTCTTTAAAAATTTACCGATAATTTGCAATTTGATATCTTCTATTTTAAAATCCGGAATCTCCTTTTTTCTAAAATAGCCGGTAATAAGCCGGTCTAAATCCTCATCGAAATAATCTTCGATACGGTCCGATTCGGCACAATATAAATGATGGTGATCCTCCTCAACGGCATCGTATCGCATAATGTCCCTGTCTGTTTTAACTTTTTTAATGATGTTCTTTTCCGTTAAAACATCGAGAATTTTATAGATGGTGCCAGCGGCAATATTCGGATGTTTCTTCTTAATATATATTATAATCTGTTCTGCCGTTGGATGAGTCTTCAACTCTATTACAGCTTCCAGTACTGCCAGTCTCTGGGGCGTAACTTTCAGCTTATGCTCAACCAGCTTATCCCTGATATCAGAAGTTTTAAAATTCATAAATACTCAGATAAGAATAATTCTTATTTAAGAGTAAACAAATTTACAAAAAAACGAGAAGAAATCAATTTATTCAGCAAGTTTTTTTCTGAAATTTCCGTTAATACTTCAATTTCTATAATGTATCTTTTTGTTATAAAATATAACTGTTACCTGTAAAACTATAGCTGACATGTGCCTTACAGCGGCTCTTCAGCGTCAGATAGTTCTCCATTCCCGTACAATGTCCTGTAACTATTTTTTCAATACCCGTTGTATTCAGAAAATCGGCTGTTCTAACTATTGATTCCGGATCAGCATCCTTTAAATGAAAACCACCGAACAGGTATTTTACTGGTTCTTTACTATGTTGTTGTGCGGCATCAATAATATTGAGGATACCATTATGAGAACATCCTGTTATGATGGCTATTGAGCCTCCGGTTTTGATAGAAATGAAAATTTCATCCTGAAATGTATCAGGTATCATCTTCTCATTATCTTTTATAAAGAAATGATCGTAATGCGTATCTTCCGGATAGTAAACCGGTATGCTACCAAAAATCTCAGTCAGGGGATCAATTTTATAATTATTACCAAGCTGTATCATCCTTTTTACTGGCAAATTAAGGTTATTAGGCACACCAATATACCTGTTCCCACTGTATTTCGGTAGCAAGGTTTCCGGCTTTAGTAAAATTTTGGCATGGGTGTTATAGTATAAAAATTCTTCAATTCCTCCGGTATGATCAAAATGTCCATGACTTAGGACAAGGTATTCGATATCGGAAATATCCACTCCCATTTTAAGTGCATTCCGGATAAATGCCCCCGACTGGCCGGTATCGAAAAGTATCCTGCTATGGCTCGTATCAATATAAAATGAGAGTCCGTGTTCCATCTCGAACTGCTCTTTATCGCTATAATTATCAATAAGAACCGTAAGTTGCATTTACTTAATTGTATCAGAATATCCCAATCTTATTGCCGGACTATTGAGTGAAGTGTGTCTGTATGAATACAGACCTGCAGAAATATTCAGAAGTGATCAATAGATATACATTTCCATCACTCTCCACTTCCGTAAATTTAATGAGCCTGTGTTCATAATCCTATTTAATCAGCAGTTTTTATTCGTGAAACTCAAATTTCGAGAATAAAATGAATTGAAATTTGTAAGTTAAACGAATCCCGATAATGGAGCGTATCGGGATAAATGAGTTTAATACTCCGTTGCTTGCAGCGAATAAAAAACTCTTCCTTTTGATACCTCGACAGCTTGCTGCGAGGTAGTTCATTTTTCAACGTGTAGGTTGTACTGAATCCATTTCCGGATATTTTTCAGTATCATGATTCGCTTATTTGAACTGATAAGTTTAT
>CAZQCO010000012.1:0-46689 GCA_964592225.1 uncultured Bacteroidales bacterium | reverse complement strand
TTCGCTTATTTGAACTGATAAGTTTATAAAGTAAATACTAAACTGTTGAAAAAGAAGTTAGCCTTTTATCTCCCGGATAGATCAGGCAGCTTATTTTTACCCGGATAATCAAATTCTTGATATGAGAATCGCCATATGGTTTTGCATAGTATTATTTCCCGTTTCGCTCCGGGGACAGGAAGGAAGGAAAATGAGCCGGCCGGAGTATATTAAAACGTATAAGGATCTGGCCATGCAAGAGATGGAACGTACGGGCATTCCGGCCAGTATTACACTGGCACAAGGCATACTGGAATCGGGCGATGGTAACAGCACACTTGCCCGCAGGGGTAATAATCATTTTGGGATCAAGTGCCACGACTGGAAAGGGAAAAGCATACGAAACGATGACGATACAAGGAATGAATGTTTCCGCAAATATAAATCGGTAGAGGAATCGTATAGCGACCATTCCGATTTTCTCACCAGCAGTAGTCGCTATAAGGAATTGTTTATCTACAAACCTGATGATTATAAAGCCTGGGCAAAAGGATTGAAAAAGGCAGGTTATGCTACGAGTCCGACCTATGCAGAGGCTCTTATAAGAGTTATTGAAGAGAATGAACTTTACCAGTACGACCGCCAGGTACTTGCCGGAACAGGTGCCGGTCATAAAGGAAAACCGGTTTATGATTTGACCGAATATGCCGGTAGCCGTAAGGCCTATTACAACAACCGGGTAAAATATGTACTGGCCCGCGAAGGCGATAGTTTCTATTCACTGAGTGAAGAGCTGGATCTTTTCCAGTGGCAGTTACCCAAATATAACGATCTGCCAGCGAATAAGATATTTACCGAAGGCGAAAAAGTGTACCTGCAACCCAAGCGGAATAAGGCCGAAGTGGGCAAGAATACACACATTGTAAAAGAAGGTGAGACCTTACAAAGCATATCGCAACTTTATGCCATAAAACTCGATAAGCTGGCACAGCGCAACCAGTTGGCACCGGATGCCGCACTGAGTCCCGGACAGGAAATTCTTTTGCGGGGTAAGGTCAAAGGAGCAAAGACTTCAATTTCTGCCCCAAAGATAGAGATCAGGGAAGAAGAACCCGAAGAAGAATTTATCATTGAGTTCGATCCGGGGGAGTAATTCTATCGTTGGCAGTTAATAAATACACCCTACTATCAAATTTAAAATGTAACTTATCAGATCAATTACGGTGCTGAACAACTTTTTTAAGAACGTAAAATGATAAATTCCGCATCAGAACTCATAAATAAAGCATTGATATTGCTTGCTATTCTTCTGTTAATTTCCTGTAAAAAAATAAGGGAGAATAGACAGGAACCTGAACTTGGATCGTTACAGCAGGGATTAAAAACCTCATCGGCTATTGGATACTGTGCTTCGCTGGCCATTGCTGCATTTAAAGGAGGGGAATTACCTTCCAATGTTACTGTGATAACGAATAACTCCGATGAATATTCCAGTTCCTGGCTTATGTATGTCAGGATTGACAACACTTTCCCGTTGCAATTCAATTCTGACATTGGAGATATTGTAATAGGTGGGATAGGGGATGAGAACGGAGGTGTTATTTCCATGGTATTTTCCGATATTGATATACTCGGAGGTGAGTTTAAACTTGGAGGCATCTATACAGTTCCTGTTATTGAGAGGGAAACCGAAGGAACAATTCTAACGCTGTTTGCCCGGCAGGATATTGTATTGGGTTATGGATCCGATACGCTTTTGAATCTGAATATGAGCCATCCGCAATTCAATCTCGAAATGGCGCGTGTTGAAGAAGAACCATCTTCCGATGCTTTTGTGGCAGTGCACCAGAACGTCTGGTTTGTTACTATTGATCAGAATGGTACTTATGGTAATGTGTACGATGATGATTTCAGAGTGAATGGTGGAGGACAGATTGCCGAAGTTGTCGGTGAATCGGGTGGTATAATCTACCATTCCATGATCGAAGCTCATTTCAATTATTCCATCTGTTCACATAATCCTGTTCATGGAAGTGCTTTTACTCAGAACCTGAAGGCCGATGGCGATTTATTCCTGGATCTGGGCAACTTTCTGTTAAGTTTTCACAGCTCCTGCGATGGTATGGTACACGTAGATATCAGCACAGGGAAATACTGGAGCTATAATGGTAAGAACATTGAATTAGGGTTTTAATATAAATATGACAAT
Organism: uncultured Bacteroidales bacterium; assembly: GCA_964592225.1. GTDB lineage: Bacteria > Bacteroidota > Bacteroidia > Bacteroidales > UBA10428 > UBA10428. Next base: position 44,501 of record CAZQCO010000012.1, on the reverse strand, counting down.
TCTAACTCTCTGAATTGTCAAAACATAATGATATGGTAATTTTTCATTTTGTATCAGTTATCTGATTAAGATTATCGAAAATGCTCGCATACCCGTAATTCATGATCCATTCATTTTGGAAGGGTTTCAACCATAGGAATTCATTAGTTGGAGCATCATGCATTGATTCTCAATAAACCTTAAAAGATATATTTTTTACTTTTTTCTTTGAAAATATTTTTTATTACGACAAATGTCGTATATATTTGTACGACAACTATCGTAGATAACAGCTAATGAGTAAGAATAAAATAATACCTACAGCAGCAGAGCTTGAGATACTCAGTATTTTATGGGAGAGGGAACCCCTTACCGTAAAGGAAATACATCATCAGCTTCAGAATAAAAAAGATATAGGTTATACAACGGCCTTAAAGATCATGCAGAATATGACCTCCAAAGGATTACTGAAAAGAGAGCTGACAGGGAAGAGTCATTTGTATTCATCGGTGTATAAAAAGGAGGATACACAAGGCACCTTATTGGAGCGTTTTGTTGATTCAGCCTTCGGTGGTTCGGCTTCCAGCCTGGTGATGCAGCTCCTGGGGAATACAAAAACTACCGAAAAGGAGCTTAGAGAGATAAAGGAAATTATTCAACAGATGGAGAAAAAACAGTAAGCATGGAATTCCTGTATCGATTTTTTCCTGAAACACTTATCGAAGCCATAGGATGGACATTGTTTCATTCACTTTGGCAGGGAGCAATACTTACTATTTTATTGACCGGAGTTTTGTACATCCTGAAAAAATCCCGGGCGCAGATCAGGTATCTTGTTTCTTTTCTCATGCTCGTGGTACTTTTTATCTGGGCCGGCATAAGTTTTACTTCGGCATACAGTTATGCCCGTGAAAAACAAGTTTTGAAAAAAAACCTGATAACGCACCCGCAACAGGTAATAGGGGCTATGCAGGGGAAATTACAGCATACTAATACTTCCAAAACTTACCAGACTTCCGATACACAGCTTAAATGGATACAATTCAGGGCTTTTATGCAACGAAATTTCCCTGTAGTTTTTATGCTTTGGCTAATAGGGGTGCTCATTTTCCTAACCCGTATGGCAGGAGGTATGCTGTATATGCAGAACCTGCGAAGAAGACAAACGCTGCCACTTGACGACCACTGGAGGGAGAAAATTGATGAAATGAAAAACAGGCTTGGCATCAGGAGGAGTATAGAGGCAGTTCAATCGGCACTAATAAAAGTGCCAATGGTGCTGGGATATTTAAAGCCGGTTGTATTATTTCCTGTAACTTTCTTCACAGGACTGAGTGCAGAAGAATTTGAGGCAGTTATAACCCATGAACTTGCGCACATCAGGCGTCACGATTATATTCTTAACATAATTCAATCGATTATTGAAACCCTGTTTTTCTTTCATCCTGCTGTATGGCTGATCAGCAAAAATATACGGGATGAACGCGAACATTGCTGTGACGATCTTGCCATTAAAATTACAGGCGATCGTGTGGCCTATATGAAAGCACTTGCCTTATCGCAGGAACTCACGATGAGCAGGCAAAATCAGTATGCGCTGACTTTTTCATCGGGGAAAGGCAGCCTCCTGAAACGTATACAACGGATTAAAAACCATAACATCATGAAAAACAAAGTACCTGAAGGCTTTATAGCAGCCTCACTGATATTTATCAGTGTCGTTTTACTATCGTTCTCTATCGATAACGGGAAACTGAATAATGAATATTTCTATTCCTCCCGGTTCAACAAGGCAGACAGATCAATAAACTCCGGAACTCAGAAGAATGTTGCGGCAGTGCTAGCCAACCGGTATGATAGTAAATCAAATTACGATAGTATTGATATCGAAACGCAGAAGGTAATGGAAGAGCTTGAAACATTGCCGGAAGAGATGGAACAACTGATGGAAATTAACTACACTGAAAACGACCAGGAATTAGCATTACTGATCCTGGAGAGCGTTAATCTGGCCATGAGCCAGATCGATATGGAAGTGATGAGAAGGGAAATTGACCGGGCCATGATGGATGTCGATTCAGTGATGGCTGAGCGGGACAGGGAAGCCATTTACCGGGACGAAGCCTGTCTGGAGATGGAAAATGTACAAATACCGGTGGAAATAGCTAATGAGGCCATCAGAATTGCTGCCGAAGCCCTTGAAGCTATCAACATTGATGAAATCGTCAGACTGGCTATGGAGGAAACAAGAATGGCATTACAATCCATCGATTTCGAAGCTATTGAAAGAGAGGCTTTGGAAGAAGCCAGGGTGGCTTTAGAAGAAACAAGAATAGCTATGGAAGATATGGAACAGAACACAGAATGGCATGAAGCCACGATGGAAGAAGATCCGAACACTCGGAATGAAAATTACAGGTCGTTGGAAGAACAATTGGAGGAGCTGGAGAAATAATTTACTTTAACCGTTAATTCATGAGTCATTCCAGACTCCCTCCTGCGTTAAAACTTCGGCGGGCAAGTGTTTTGGAATAGGCTGAAATAAATAACTGCCGTCAGTATATATCCAACGGCAGTTTCATTTTCGTTTTATGGGATAATATATTCCTGCTGGCGCAGTCTTTGACCACATTTTAATTCTAATTAAACAATTCCTATTTCGTCTTTTCTATGAAAGCTATTTACCACATTCCTTCAAGCTTTTTAACTATAATTTGACTTATAATTGAATAAGTTTACAACTTTATAAAAAAAAATATTATTTTTCGGAAGTTTAAGTTTGATTAATTCCACTTTTTTATGTTAATTAATTGACCTTAATTATACAAACGATTTGAATACAAATTTTAATATAAATGGAAATTCTAATTTGCTATTTTACTAACCTAAATATCTATTGTCTAATTAAAACTAATCTATTATGAAAAAAACATTACTTATTTTAACTCTTGCAATATTTGCAACAGGCTTTATAAAAGCTATAGGTGATATTAGCTTAGGTGACTTTGAGGATGGTGTTACAAATGTATGGATGCTTTATGGAGAATCATACGAGATTGTTGATAATCCGCTTATTGCTGAACCCAATACTTCAGACAAAGTTCTGCAGAATGTTACGGTTAACCAATATCAAGGGATATCACTGCATGATTTAACTTATATGGCTGATAGCTTTAGTATGTTTTCATTTGATGTTTACGATGCTACAGGTGCAGTAGATTTTATTGTAAATGTTCATGGTGCAACATCGGATGGATCAGATGTTACATCATCCTACTATCCAACCACAACTGACGGAGAATGGCTTCACTTTGAAGTTGATCTTACCACTGCAGAATTTGAAACATTTGACACAATAACGCAATTAGATTTGCAGAATAATACAGCTGTTACAGAGTTATATTGGGATAATATGCTTCTCACTTCCAAATATGAGGAGCCGGTTATTTCAGCTATCGGTGTTCCTACAGTTAAAACAAACGAATTGTTGTTATTCCCGAACCCGGCAAGTAGTAGTGAATTGATCAGGTTTACCGGAGATTTTAAGGACAACTGTGTTGTTGAACTTTACAATGTTGTTGGTCAATTAAAGCTTACAACTTCTCTAAATAATGGAATGCTCAACATAAGTTCATTGAATTCTGGACTTTACTTTGTTAAGGTTGGCAACAAAGTTGCTAAGCTTGTGATCAGATAATAATTCTAAAAAGCAATAATTAAAACCGCTTCCTTAGGAAGCGGTTTTTTTGCATTCTAAATTTGGTTGAAATGAGATTTTATTAAAACCTCATATTTAATACGAGTAATAAGCCAGACCGCTTTTTTATGTTTGTAGCATTTGCTACTGATATTGTCCCCTTAATCACACAAGCTTATTTTATTAGCTAATTCAAGCATCCGCCTGGGCTCCCTTTTATGGCACCTGATTTGTATGACGCGCCTGTAATCGGCTAAAATCTACAGGATTAGAACTTGTTATCAGAGACCTTTTAAGCCCCGAAGGGGCGAGAAATAACCGTTCTCATATTGTATATAATAAACCCTGCATCTCCCGACTGTAGAGTTTAGCCTTAGACTTAATCAGCTATAGTATGTATGTGCGGGCTTAGCCTGTTACAGATCCAGCTCAATCCATGCCGGATCGTGGTCGCTGCCATCTCCCCCTTGCCGTGTGCGCCTGTCGATTGTCGGATTCCCAAATTGCCCGGCAAGTGCCTGACATACCCATATCTGATCAAAAAGACTGTACTCAGGCAAGTCCGGCCCAGGTGGATTATACCTGTGGGTCCAGGCTGTTGTTTGTGGTCCGGGACCCTGTCCGGCAACCTCAGGCCTCGGGGGACGGGTCTCGGCAGGATTAACCAGGGTATTGATGAGCTGCTGATTATCCACAGTTAGCATAGGTAGCAGGAATTGAGAATCAGGCGGATCATTCATATCACCGGTAAGCACAAACTTACTGTTTGGCCGTTCCATCCGGCTGATAATTTTAGAAATAGTCTCTGCCTGGCGTCTGCGCCGGTTATTGGCATCAATTGCACCCTGTTCCTGGTTCTGTCCAAAGGGTACATAATGACTCTTCAGGTGTGTGTTATAGATCGTGAATAATTTTTTCCTGTTGGGATTAAGGATTTCAACCTGGAGCAGATCACGACTGAAAACCCTCCAGTTTGGATCATCAGGATGAGTGGCTGTCTGGTGCGATATAATGGTTCCAATCGATAATTTCGACATAATTCCAACATCTATTAAGCGTTGGTCGTTACCCTCTACTAATGCAATATGAGGGTAAAGGTTGTTTAAGTACTCCCGGTTGAATTGCCTGAGTATTTCAATGTGCTCAACTTCCTGCACAGCGAGTATATCGGCATTCATCGCATCAGTGATACGCCGGGTAATTGCGTCAGTATCTTCCTGGGTTTTTGCCTGTACCAGACGGCCCATAAAGGTACGAACACTGAATTCGTCCCGGTTGAAAGTGATTGTAATCCCACCCGGATCATCAACAGGCAGCTGGCCAATTTCAGACTGGAAGTTATACCTCGAAAACAGATTGTTTAAATTAAAGGTTCCAACTTTTACAAGCATGATTTGCCCCCTTTCTTTTGATTGTATTGAACATGGGATCCTATTGTATTGATCACCATGGAACATGTATTAAGTACAAAAGAGTACCTTCTTATGGGAATACATTTTTCTGATTGTTTACTCTTTATCCATGCAATTTCTTTCTAATAACAATTCAGAATTTTAGTGTTATAAATTTACAACCTGAGAACCAGGAAGTCAAGAAAAATGTCTGTTTTATTATTTAAAACTTCCGAAATTAAGCTATACTGCAGGACATGGTCAGGAACAAAAGTCAATATACATCAGAAGCTCTCTCTAAAAGGGGCGAATACCTGATCATTTAGTTACCGTCTTAATTACACCTCCCCGCACTACAGGGAATCAGTAAAATGGCACAGGGAATGAAAAAAAATGAACAGGTAAAGCCTTCAGGGATACAGGAAAGGCAAAAGAAATACATGAATACATTTTTTCTAAGATAGTAACAGCTATTGACTTGCATTGGGGGATATTGTAAATTGCCTTACAGTAAACGATCTGGTTTGTATATTAGATTTATGATATTACAAAAAGTGAAACAGGAACACTAATTTCCTGCTATCTCACAAGATTAGTAGTGATAACAGGAACTTTAACCGATAATTCATTCCTGCTACAATAGAGTTATTATAACCTTATGCAGTATGTTGGAATAACCTCCGCATGCTGCAATGATACATCTTTCCAAATTCAATATAGCGCAAATCCTGGATAAGTTTGCAATAATTGATTTGTTACAGACAATGATGAAAACATTATATTGTTTTACAAAAAACTTTAAGATATTGCTTAATCAAAGCAATTTATTTTTTATCTAAATTAGCCCGTTGGCATTCTAAGAGAAAAACAAGTAAAAACAAAAAAATGAGATTGAAAATGAGAATCAGAGCAGGCATACTACTGCTTCTAGTGAACATGTATGTGGTCGTTAATTCATTCGGTCAGGTACCCCCCCTCGTCTATAATGTTGAGAACACGGGCGTGGATTGCACGAAGCCGCCTTTACCAACTATTAACGAGCTCCCGATTATTAGACCGCTTACCGACCCGTTCGAGTGGTCCGATAGAAGCGGCCGCGATACCACTTTCGCCAACTGGGTTCGCCGACGCAATGAGATCAAAATTGAGCTCGAAAATTATGAGATTGGGCCCAAACCGGTTCGTCCGGACACCATTAGTGCCACCTACGAGGATGACACACTCAGGGTTTATGTAGTTGTTAATGGAGACATGCTCATACTGACTTCGGCAATTACCCTCCCGGAGGGGGATGGCCCATTCCCTGCATTGATAGGTATAGGGGGAGCTACTGTTAGTCTGGGCAACGCCTTCTTTATCAATAAAGGTATTGCACTCGTACCGTTCAACTTTGGGGATGTCATGCAATGGCAGCAAGTCCGTGGCAGTGAGCCGATCAACAGGCTTTACCCCGACCTTACCTATATGGGTGCCTACTGTGCATGGTCCTGGGGAGTCAGCCGCTTAATCGATGGTTTGGAGCTGGTTTCGGCGGATCTCCCCATTGATCTGGAGCACCTGGCAATAACCGGTTGCTCCTTTGCTGGTAAAATGGCACTCTTTGCCGGAGCGTTCGACGAGCGTATCGCGCTTACAATTCCTCAGGAGTCGGGTGGCGGTGGTGCAGCAGCGTGGCGCGTCTCGGAAACCCTGGAAGGCGTGGAAAGACTGGGTAGTACCAGTCATGTCTGGTTTATGGAGTCCATGTTCCAGTTTGCAAGAGATAATGTTTCGAAATTACCGCACGATCATCATGAGTTAATGGCAATGGTAGCACCCCGTGCATTGTTCGTAATCGGAAATCAGAATATGGTATGGCTGGCAGAGGAATCCGGCTACACCTCGTGTGAGGCTGCAAAACGTGTTTGGGAAAATTTCGGAATTGCCGAAAGGTTCGGTTATTCTTTTGTTGGACATGATGACCACTGCATTCTCCCGAGCGTCCAGGGACCAGAGTTGGAGGCCTTTGTGGATAAATTCCTCCTTGGGATCACGACCACGAATACAGACATCACTACCAATCCATACGATTATGTCATCCCTGAATACTGGACTGCCTGGTGGGGAACCGGAGTTCCGGATTTCCCGACTCTGGATAGGGGGGAAAGCGACGAAGTTTGGTTTGAAGCAGAATGTGCAACAGTGGGAGCGGCCTGGAATGTAAGACTTGATACCCTGGCTTCAAATGAAGGTTACGTACTACCTAAACCTGGTTTAAATAGCACTACAGAAGCGCCTACCGATACTGAAGCTTCAATTTCTTTTCCTTTTACAGTGAATACTGATACCACTTATTACCTGTTTGGACGCGTAAATTGTCCAACGATAAATAACGATACATACTGGCTAAAATTGGACGATGGAAATTTTATCAGGATCTATGGATTTAGATCAGACGAGTGGGAGTGGAAGGAATTAACCCACTTTAACCTGACAGCAGGTGAGCACAACATTTCCCTTGCCTATCGTACAGAAGGAATCAAACTTGATAAAATATGCATCTCAGATTTTAGATATCCTCCGGGGGAAAAGGGTGAATCGGCCGAATTCATTTGTGTACCTGATACTACAACAAGATTTTATAGTGCATTAGATGTTAGAGTAGCATTTGACACATACAACCTGGGGCAAAACTATCCAAATCCTCTTAACAATAACACAACTATTGCTTTTAAAATTCCCCATGGTACTTATGTTTCACTGAAAGTATATTCTATGCTTGGCGAAGAAATCGCAGAACTTGCCGGGAAGGAATATACTTCAGGTAAGCATACTGTAGAATTTGATGCCCGAAAACTTTCCAAAGGTATTTACTTTTATACGCTTAAGGCTGACAAGTTCTCGGCAAGTCGAAAAATGATTATACAAAATGAATAGCTTATACTTGTAAAACATTAAACATTTTGAAATAGGGACTGTGCAATAGGTTTATTAACAGTTCCTTTTTACTATTTCAAGACTTTCTGCAGTTTTATGTAAATGATAGTCACGGGATTCAGATCGATCAGATTTGAATCCTGTTTATAGTATAGCCACAAAATGATTTAAAGCCATACCCGAATTTTGAATGAATTGTATCAATTTACTTGTGATTTGATTAATTACCGGCCTAGATTACATTCAGGCCACTTAATCATGGTGGAAAGGAGTTTAATTATCAAGTATTTAAATATTTTCCCATTGATATTTTAAATGAAAATGAGTTTATAAACGATCATTCTGATCTCCACAAGGAAGCCAGGAAATATGATGGATTCATCTCAGTTTTCTTTCCATCTTTTGATAGTATAAAGATATTTTGGTTCCCGGTTTTACTCAAACATTTCGAGTTCCTGATAGACTGACTGTTTGGTTATGTCATGGTACATAATTTTCATATCGGTAGTAAGCGCATTTTTATTTTTCTATACCTTAATATTTGGAACTGGTAAGCAGTAGGAATTTATATATCTTGACACGTGGTCATAAAACTTTGGAGTGTTGGTGGTTATTTGGGCATTCTACCGCGCTTCAACTTTTTATGACGGAGGATCGACCTTCGCTGAAGCTTCGGTCTACACTGTACGAACGTAGTCCGAAATGCCGCCTGAATAGTATTTAAGACAGTACCAACATTAGCAAGCAACTCCGGTTAACCCGGGTTTATACCCTGCACGGCAATGATATCTGGCAGCCCTCACATTACAGAGATACAACCAGTAACGATAATAAGTTTGTTATAGGAAGGGGCACTGTATGGATTCAGGGAGATACAATGGCTGTTATGTGCCATTTTACCGGTTCGGGACAGCATGAATTCAAAATCAGGCAGGAGAATATTATTATGCTTAGAATTGAATAGAGTTACCCGCTAAGCTGTTACAATTTTCAAACAGATCCTGGAGGGTGATGCCAAAAGGCATTCTGCTCAACAGATAATACCATAAAAAAAGTTATCTGCCATTAATTCTTTAATAATGTAATTAAGTATTTTCACTGCCACGTTAAATACGAAACCAACCAGATTATGAAAAGAAAATTTGCCTTGCTCTTCACTTTTTCATTATTCGCAATTGTAAGTTTCAGCCAGAAAAATGTTGCAGATACATTGAAACATAAGATACATACATCCGCATTATATGGTTCGCTGGGTTTTGGGCCTATCTATGGCAATGTAATAGGGAATTATGAAATTATGCTTGTCGAACGCCCGGATAAGGTTTTCAAAACTAGAGGTCTGCGTGTTGGCGTTGGTGCCTGGGAATTATGGGAAGATTTCGGCTGGACTTCTTTAGTCAGTTATACTTGCTTTACAGGTGCAGGGAACAGGCATCTTGAATTAGGCATAGGGGCAACCTATATGGAATTTTTATCGACAAATGGATTTTTTGTTTTTCCGGCAACAAACATTGGCTACCGGTATCAAAAACCGGGAGGCAGATTGATTTTTCGCACCGGTTTAGGTTTTCCTGAAATTTTGTATGCAAGCTTGGGTTATCGTTTCATTTAAAGCTTATAAAGGACCAATGTTGAAGCAAATTCAGTATGACTGCCTAGTAAAGGGTCATTCCGAACTCGTTTCGGAATTGGCTGCAAGGTAACGGATGCTGAACCAAGTTCAGCAAGAATATCTGATAAAGGGTCATTCCGGACTGTGTCCTCCCCAGCACGCATATACCATGTGTGCTGAATTTATAGCTGCCCGGCCAGGTAGTTCGTTACTCACTAATTCTTAAGGCAGGGGCTTAATCCGGTTCATTACCAGCCCGAAAAGTAATCCCAGTATACAAAGCACCCAGGCATAGACCACAAGGGTGGAAGATATCCCTACGACGATGGCCGGAATGATTACTCCGATCAAACAAAAGAAGATGGAAAAATTAACACTGTGCCTGTTAATTTTAGGATAGATCCATATTATCAGAACAAGAAAGCCCAAAGACATGGTCATGGAAACAAAGAAAAAGGTGGCATCGACAAAATTTCGCAAAATCAAGGAAAGGAGGATACCAAGGATCATCATAATGGCCATGGTGATCCGCATGGCAATAAACAAATTCTCTTTCTTCAGCAGTTTTGACTTCTCGAGAAAATCCTGTGTAACTGAAGCAGCCGAAGTAAAAAGGTAAGTGTCAGCCGAAGAAGACACCGCTGAATAGATAATGATTACAGACAATCCTGCCAATCCAACAGGAAGCAGTCTGCTAAAACCAACAATCAGAGCCGATTCTGCCTCAATATCAGGAATGTCCACCCGAACAACCATTCCAATCATTAAAAGAATGATGCCGATGATCACATAAAATACAGAAGAGAAGATCAAACTTTGTTTAAAATGTTTTTGATTTTTTATGGCATACACTCTTTGCCATAATTCCGGTGAGGCCAAAGGAATAAAAAATCCGGCAAGGAAAAAACTCACCAGCTCTGTAACAGGTATTTTAAACAAGTCCATAAAAACGATCTTCGGTTTTGTTTCGGTAGAAACCAACAAATACATCATCAGAATAAACAGAAGGAAAATCCCTATTGTCTGAATGATATCGGTTTTCACAACGGCTTTAAATCCTCCGGCAAGCAGGTATAATAAAATGATCACTCCAATAATAATTACTGAGAAATTATAGCTTATGGGAGTATATTCCTGAATGAGTTTTGCCCCGGCAATGAAATTGAGTACCACCCAGCCAAACATAATGATGACTACAATAATAGTAGCAAGATAGCCTGCGAACCTTCCTTTTAAATGGAAAAAGAAATCAGGGAGCGTATAAAATTTCTCCTTATCAGCGAGCTTCTTTAGCTTTTTACCAAAGAAATAAAATACGAATAAACCGACTACTGATCCGATAAAATACCATAGCGCACCAAGTCCGTACATGTATACAAGTGCAGTATAGGTCAATAGAATCGCAGCTCCTATCCTGCTGGAAAAAATGGTGGTTGTTGCCTGAAATGAGTTGAGTTTTCTGTTGGCAATAAGGTAATCTTCTTTTTCCTGCTTATGCCCTGACCAGAAGCCTACAACGAGGATGATAATAAAATAGAGCGCTATAAACAGATAATCAATAGGGGTTAACATATCGATAGATTTTAAGTGAATAAACGAATATTTCTTCTTCTCACCTGCTCAAAGCCAGATGACAATCCATTATAAATATGTGTTATTGATTTTCGTTTTTTGATAATTACGGCGATTACTTTTGGCAAGATAAAGAAAAAAATGAATTTAGAATCATACTAATTATGAATTAATCATGCAACCTCCCGGTTACTATCATTCCTCAATCCCCCTGGGCAAGGATGATTTTTGAATCATCACCTTTCCTGATTATCTTCCGGAATGGGTATATTATAAACCAATCTTAACTCGACCACCCATCCATCGTTGAAATTGATATTTTTTTGCACCCTGTCGTCTCCAAATCCAATAAGGGGCAGACTAAAATCAACTTTCTGATCAGCTTCATATTGCGCATAGCTTCTTCCCAAGGATTGGCCGAATCTTCCTTCAAGATATATATTACCGGCTATTTGGTACCTGCCGAAAAGGGCCAGATCGATACTTTGGCGTTCAATGTAATCTCCTTTGTATTCAGGATCTCCCAGACTGTAGGTAGTAATTAACCCGAAATGACTGATCCCTGCTGTAAATCGTTCACATACTTTATAGTTTATTTTTGCATAAACAGGCAGCAATCCATTAATGGACCAGCGATCGGATAATTGCCAGTTCAGATTGATCACAGGCACCAGGTAGGGCCCGAAAAGTTCCTGATTATACATGGCTCCGAAACCCATGGTCAGGTTATCGCTGAATTTTTTCTCATACATAACCATTCCCCCGAACTGAAAGCTATTCCCATCGATATTCTTAAGATCTGACATTAACCTCGGAGCAATCAGAATCTGGATGCCGCGTCCTCTGGAAAATTTTTGATAAAGACCTGTCCGAAAAAGAAATCCATGTAGGTTAATCGGATTGGCTATTTCCGGAGACAAAGTCTCATCATTAGCTACATGAAAGTAAAAGTAATTCAGACTATTGTACCAGATGGTCTTCTCAGAAAACTTAACCGGAGCTACCAGATTCACCATACAGCCATACTCTTTAGCTTTACCTGTAAGCACAGAATCGTAAGACTGAGGAAAACCATAGCGACCTGATACGGTAAGGATATCCAGTGTTTGCTGTCCGGTAAGAGATATGCCCATGCATATACTCATTACAATGAATATAAGTCGTTTCATGACAGCAAGATAAGAAAATTAATGAATTGGAAGCTATGGTAAATGAAGAAATGGAAAAAATGACGCGTGAAGAACTTAATACTCATGGGGAACAATTGAAAAAAAGATGGATAATCTCAATAAAGGAATGATGATAATTGATAGACTTACAGGGTCTCTAATAAGCGGTTTATAATAGAATAGTTAAAATTTTTTACAGTCGAAATCAAAATATGGAGGTACACCATATCATCGAAGTTCCAATATTGTAATTCATAGAGAGTCATTACGAGTCATCGCATACCTGAAGTCATTCCGAATGCATTTCATAATCGGCTAGTAGAGAACTGATACTGAAATTTTTGTCCGAATGGTTCTTCCGGGCAGGAATTCAGCTTGATTTGTAGGAGAAAAAAAACTGCCGTCAGGAATTATCCGACGGCAGTTGAAGATACGTTATACTGTAAATTTTATTCGAGCATCATCCTGCCCAGCCAGATAAGTTTCCCGGGCTTATCTTCGCCCACAAATGTCAGGTTTGTCTGATCTCCCGAAAGCAACTGCGGAAATTCGGGATTGGTGTAATACAACTGTTTACCCTCAGTATCCGTTCCCAAGGGTACAAAATCGCCCACGGAGGCATTGGCCAGGTCAATCCTCGATACGGCAGGATAGTACAATAATTTTTTCTTGGATACTCCTATGCTTCCCTGAAAGCCTGCAATGTTGGTACCAATTTCGAAACCCTTTCGCATTCCCTGAATTTCACCATATACCCAGTACAGGAGGTTTCCGTCGCCACTGACATACACATCTTGCGGGGTAAGATTTGCTTTCGAGTATTTATTGTTCTTGTCGCGGCGGATTCCATATTGTGCCTTGAGTACGCCCTGGGCATCGAAATGGAACATGACCAGGTCCTTATATTCGTCTATCACGGTTTTCGTAGCGCCCTGTACATTAGAGTTAGGATCAGGGACATTTGTGGTGGTATATTTTTGACCGGATATGATAAGCTCACCCCCAGGTGTAACATAGGCCAGACTCTTTTCAAAGTTCTTACCAATATAATCGGGTGATTTTTTCTGAGAGGGAGGATTAACCGCTTTTGCTTTGAAATCGGCCAGCGGTGTTGAATTAAGGTAGGCAACTTCATTCCCACTCACCTTCATCACCTGGAAATTCTTCCACTTGATCTCGGCAACGGCATCGGACGATCCGAATGGAGTGTTTACCGGCATCAGCATATTTACATAAGCCTCATCTTTGGCAGGGCCAAAAAAGTATATATCTTTTCCGTCGGGTGACAGGGTATATCCTTCAACCACCCATCCGCTGGTCGGCGTTTTATAATCGATGCGGTTTTCTATTTTTCCTTCGGCATTAAGAATAAGCATGGTATGTGCGCCGGGATCAGGAGCCATATGTTTTTTATCCATCATCGACTTAACCGGAGCAAAGATCAGAACAGCATCGCCGTCGGCCAGATCACCTGCCGAATGTTCCATATAGTCAGTAAAGGTACCTTCGCCTTCGCCACCTTCAGTCTCCATGATTTCAGTATTTTGAGAGAGCACTTTTGTGAAACTTATACCCATATCGTAATCGAATTCGATAATATCTCCCGGTATGGCCTCGAAATTACTGGTGATTTTTATAAACTGGAATTTGCGGGCTTCCTGCCACTTATTTTCTTTGTCTGCTTTGTCAGCTTTCAATCCAACCAGTATTAGCACGCTTCCGTCGAGGGAATTATCGATACGGTCGTACAAGAACAACCTGCCTCCGTCGATACCGCTGATGGTCTGTTTATCCATTACTTTAAAAGTACGGTAGTAGCTTCCTAAACCCCAGTAGTATTTATAGGTATACAATACCTTTCGGGCCACTATTTCCCCTTTCCATGAAGGCAGAATCCATACCACTTCCTGGGTATATTCTTCACCCCGGTAGTTGAACCATTCGTATTTTGTCCGCACGCTGTTTATGGCGTCTATTGAAGCATCAATGATTGAGTATTCATCCCGCTGCTCTTCCACAAAATTGAGCTGATCGTCGAAGACGTAGGTTGTAAAAACCGTTTTGGTCATGTCTTTTGCTACATAATAAAGCTTTGTGGTTTGGTTTTCCTGATCGTACTCAACATTCCCCAGATACGAGTTTTTGTTCAGGCTTTCAAACGCGTAAGTGTTTTCGACAGATAATTTTTGTCCGAAACAGTAGAGTCCGATAAATAAAAATAAAGAAATCAGCAACGTATTTTTTTTCATCTTAATATTAATTGGTTAATAACAATAAGGTACGAAATTTATCTGTATGTTTCTACGAATACTAAGTAGTGTTTTTAACATGAAAGAGATAACAGTCAATGAATGACTGATTATAAATGAATAATCTATCGAAAGCAACCAGCTTTCGGGAGAAGAATAATAAACCGTGTTTCGGAAGGGAATACCAGAAGGTTATAATTTAGTTGACCATCTCAAAGAGGGCCTGAAAACTCAGGTCCGTATTCCATATCAGTAATTTTATTTGTAAAGAATCATCATTTTGCCTTTCCCAGATAGTCAAATATTTTCCATTATCGGCAATAGGATGCGATAATTCAGGTATGGTGGCAGAATTAGAATAATGCCCTATTTCATAAATCAGATTATCGCAAGCCCATACTTCTATACTGGTATAATTCACCGAATTGATTTTTTGACCTTCCTTTCGGTTAGCGAGTGCATATTTCAGAAAAGCTTCTTTACCATTGATGACAGGCGCAAAGTTGGGCATTACGATGATATCATCGGCCCAGTCGATAATTTCAGCCTCCAGGTCGCCTTCCAGTTGAGCCTGTATCGATTGTTGATGATGCATTTCAATTAGTTTTTTGATGGCATTTATATCCTGCTGTGCAAGCAAAGCCTGACCGGCAAAAAGTATTGCGGTTATTGTCAGGGCGGTTTTCGATAATAAATTTTTCATTTTTTGTTTAATATTTTGGTTGTTATTTGGATTAACAGTTAATTCCAATTGCGGTCGAAAGGACTTATATCTGAATTCCAGATGGCAACTTTTACTTTATACTCGTTGTCACTCTGTTTTTCCCAGATGGTCACATACTTGCCAAGAAATGTAAAGGGTTTTTTCAATTCAGGAGCTGCATAGGTAATATTCATAACTCCCTTTTCAAATACACGGTTACCGCATTCCCATACATCGGTAATTGTACTGTTGCTTGACAGCACTTCAACATCCTCTCTCAAATTCTTCATTATCTCATTTTTAAGGGCTGTTTTTCCTTTTATTATGGGTTGATAGTTCGGCATGGAAATTACATCGTCGGCGTAAAAGGAGAAAAGCGTTTTGAAATCTCCATCCATAATAGCCTTGTTCATGGTATTGCTGTATGACTGTATCCGATCCCTGATATTTTCTATAGGGGTTGTAACCTGTTCTGCTTCTATCGCATTGGGTTGAAAAGAGGATGATGCAGGAAAATCGACACTCAGTGTTCCCATAGGCAGGAAACCAAGACCAAACAACAGGGTTACTATTAGTGAAGTTCCAAAGATCAGAGCCCTGTTTTTCCAGAGATTTTTTTCCAGCCACTTTATGCGCGATACTATACGGAAGGGATCCTCAAAAACACCCAGTAATCCTATTCCGGGTTCAACCGATTCAGTCAATAATTCTCTTCCCTTATGCAGTAATGTTTGCCTGTACAGATAAGTGTCTTCTTTAAGTTCGCCTGCAATAGTAGCATCGCAGCAAAGTTCGCGAATATGTTTCATCTGTTTTCGCACCCAGATTAATAAAGGATTGAACCAGTAAAAAATCTGTAAACCCAGGCATAGAGCATGCAGGTACAGATCGCCTCTTTTTATGTGGGCCAGTTCATGAAGTACTATATGTTCTGCCTCCAGTTTCGATAAGGAATTAAAGTAATTGTGCGGTAAAAGGAGTACAGGATTAAAAATACCATACACGGCAGGTGTAGTGGCTTCGTTTGAAAATACAATAGCCGGAAGTTTGTTCAGTTTTAACCGGTTTGCTGTTGCGACAAGGATTTCATAAAACCAGGGGGGAATGGTCTTCCTGTCAACCTGTTCTTTATGCCAGCGTCTGAGTTTTTGTATTTTTAAAATTAGTACGCTAAGGAATAGTAAAACTCCAATCAAGTACACCAGAAATAGGATTGTTTTCCAGCTGGGTTTTGATGGTATCAAATCAGGGGATTGCTGCATGTTTTGCTGTGTAGGAAGAAAATTGCTGTTCTGGCGTGTTGCAGCTTCTTTAGTAGAATTCTTTGTAGTTTCCTCTTCCGGCGATAAGAATCCTTTATTGAATACCTGCCTGGAATTCGTTTTCAGTTCCTCTTCAAATTTTTCGTCAGCCCATACTCTTGCATGCGAAATTACTCCACTTTCAAACGACCATCCGGGAGGAATTAACAGTTTAACAAGTATGAGCAGCCACAATCCATAACGCACCTGTGGCCATGCCCATTTTTGAATGAGCAGGTCAATTCCAGAAATCAGCAGAATAAGAATAGTGATCTGGATAAGCATGGGACCCATCCAGTTCCACCAGATGCCGGCAATCAGGTTAATTGTTTCCATTGTTTTCTTTCCGATCCATTTTATTTAATATTTTCAACAGTTTCTGTCGGTTCTTTTCCGACAGGTTCTTTTCTTTTGCCAGAAAATGCAAAACCGGTTCAACAGATCCATCCAGTATGTTATCGAACAAAGTTTTTATGGCCGAGTACCTGGCGTTATTTTGTACAATCAAAGGCTCGTAAAAACTCAGGTTACTTCGCTTGAACTCCTTTACTGCTTTCTTTTTCATCAATCGGGTGAGCATTGTTTTAAGAGTGGTATAGGCCCACTTTACTTCACCGGGCATTTCTTCCATTATTTCCCTGGCTGTGGCCGGATGTTTTCGCCACAGAGCATTCATAATTTGCCATTCGGCTACGGAGAGCTTGATAGTATCAGCCATTCTATTACAAATTAAACAGAAATATTACAATTGTAGTCAAATATACTACATATGTAGAAGAAATCCAAAAAAATCAGATTTTCTTTTTTTCAGGAAGGCTTATACAGATTTTTTTAATACTTTGCATGTTATAAAGTAGTGAGGGTGGTTTCAGGGAGGAGTCAGTTGGACTTTGCATTTCACTGCGAATATTAATCACGCTGAATAGTTGTAAATATATATTTCTAATACCAACCTTATGAAAAGTAGAATACTTCTTATCCGGCTGTTTTCTGTTATGTTTTTATCTGCATTCAACATGACTTTTTATGCTCAAACTGAAGTTCCCGGGGGTGATGTTTATGGCATTTGGTTAAAATCTGGTTCACCCTATCACATCAATGGCGATATCACCATACCTAATGATTCGACCTTAACCATAGAACATGGAGTTCGGGTGGAATTCACAGGTCATTATATGCTCGATGTACAGGGAACCATACTGGCTGAAGGATTAGCAAACGACAGTATTATTTTTACTGTCAGCGACAGCACAGGATATTATAATAACACCCATACAGGTTGGAAAGGAATCCGGTTTGTAAGTACTTTATCGTCCAATGATTCATCCAAATTTGTTTATTGTTTGCTCGAATATGGAAAATCTGTGAGTACCACAGGGTCAAATTCAGACCCTGAAAGAGTTGGTGGCGCTTTATACATTTGGGGATTCAGTAAGATACTATTATATGGAATAGAGGTCCGGTATAATATGGCCAATTCATGTGGAGGAGGACTATATTTTGTAAATCAAATTCCTGGCCAGGAAGTGTCTCTTTTATATTCGAATATTCACCACAATAGGTTAACAGGATGTTGTTGGGGAGGAGGTATATATGCTCAGGGAGATTTTAATCTGATTGGTAGCCAGGTATCAGATAATAGTTCGGGTGCAGGTGGTGGACTTTTTATTGAATCGGCTGATAATGTATTTATTGGAAGTTCAGTTATTTCAAATAATTCTGCAGGAGGCTATGGTGGTGGTTTCAATATACTGGATGTTGATCGTGCCTTACTTGATAATAACCTTATTTGCAATAATTCGGCAATTAATAAAGGAGGTGGGCTTTATCTTGAATCTTCAAATACCTATTTTTTAAACAATACCATTAGCAATAATATGTCAACCGATTTAGCAGGAGGAATATTTTCTGTTGTAAATGCCTCATATTCTGACACGGTTATGAATACTATTGTATGGGGCAATGTGGCTACTAATGCTGACTCATCAATTACTGGCGATATGGTTGTTAATTATTCTGACATTGAAGGTGGTTTTACAGGGGAGGGCAATATAAACAGCAATCCATTATTTACAGCTCCCTCAGTAGGAGCAGGAGTATTGTTTAACGGTACTGCTGCCAACTGGTCATTACAGGAATCGTCACCTTGCATTAATTCCGGTAATCCTGATTTATCCTATAATGAAACAGATTTAATCGGGTATCCAAGAGTTGATTGTTTGAGTGATACCGTCGATATCGGAGCGTATGAGTTTGTTCCGGTAGATGTATCTCCTATTGTTGAAGGGGCAACGATTCATATTAGTGAGAATGTTTCAAATAATACGATTGTTCATACGGTAATTGGGATACGGGTGAATTATTTTAAAATTTTAATTGGAAATTCTGATAATACATTTTCCCTTGATTCTATATCCGGAATAATCAGGATTCAGAACAGCCAAAATCTGAATCATGAAACAACTCCTTTTTATGAGATAGTCATCAGAGGGCATAATAACTGTGCATTTTCTGATAATGTGATTACCATATTTGTTGATGAAGCCGAAGGAAATTCTTTAGATAGTAAAACAGGTGGAAATGGCGTTATTCTTTTTCCGAATCCTGTAAAAGATGATATATCTTTAAGCATGAGCATTGTTCATAGCGAATATATAACCGTATCGGTTTATAGTTTTGCGGGACAATTGATTGGGCAACTCTATTCAGGCGAAATGGAGCCAGGTGATCATAAGATAGTTTGGCATTTAAACAATCCGGAACAATTTAAACTTCCTTCATCAGTGTACATACTTCATATTCAGGGTGGAACATTTGCTAAAGCCATGAAATTTATAATCGAATAATCGAAAAAGCAGATAATTGTGTGGATAATAACTATTCTTGCTAAAGCTTATTAATAGGGGTGAAGTTAGCTTGACATGCTCTGAAGGACGGATGCTTAGGACATGATTGTTTTGCTGCAAATGGTATTAGAAAATAAATTTGTAATGACCATGCGGTGGACAAATTATTTTGTGTTTTCTGTAACATTTTTGTTAATTGCGGCATTATCTAAACATAATCAAAACAACTACTCTCATGAATAAATATTCAGCATTTTTAATCGGTCTTATATGCATTCTATTCGCTTGCAATAAGGATAGCGGAGAAGCAGAATCTCCGGATGTCAGTGGCTTCTGGATTATGACCGAAAATATTCTTGGCAATTGTGGGGGCGATGACTATACAGAATTGGAAACCGTAATAGTTGAAATAGGACAATCGGGCAACAACCTCACCTATATTACCTATCCGGAAGGTGATATACTGCAAGGCACAATCACAGGAAATACAATAACCATGGAAGGTGAATTTACAGGTGGAAGCGGAAATAATGTTATTAGTTTTTCAGGAACGGTGGGAAGTAATGGGAACACTTTAACTGGTACGGCAGAATGGGAATGGTACTCCAACACCGATAACTGTTCGGGAACTGCTACTGTCACCGGAGAAAAGGCTGCGGATACTGATGTTAACTACAGTGGCATCTGGGAAGGTACGTGGACAAGCGATGAATATAGTATGAGCGGGACATTTTCAGTTGGGGTTACTCAAACAGGCAATATATTAAGCGGAACTATAGATGTACCGGAAATATCTTTGTCCGATGCCGTGTTGCAGGGTGAAGTGCACGGCCGTATTGTAAGTTTCGGCGATATCGATGGGATCATAAAATTTGCGGGAACAGCCAATAACAGCTCTTCTTCGGGTAACTATACTTATCCGGATTTCTATGACGAAGGAACCTGGGAGGCTATAAAAAATATAAAATAGCTCCAAAAATGATTTTTTACCGGTTCAGTGTATTCCGGTCGAAAGAACGGATTACATTTAGATCGGATTAGAAAAAATCAAGTAAGTTTTTTACAGCTATATGCATGCTATTGGCATTTGGATAAGCCTAACTTTGAGTATTTATTCAAGCATTTAAAGTATATTTTGTGTTATTTTGTAAACACTAACATGTTGCTGAAAAGGATATAATAAATCCTTTTCCTGACTTGAATTTTGGTCTTATCGTTTTTTATCTCAGCTTTATAATAATCTTTGTAAACATAGACTAAGATTAAAATTACATGGCAAATTTATTTAACAGGATCCCTTTTGACTTCGACTTTCCGGCAAAAGAAATTATAACCTATGTTACAGGAGTAGTTATCATATTTGCAGTTCTGTTTATTATTTATCTGATTGTTAATAGAATATTGTGGAAAATAGAGAATAAAACCAGGAATGAACTAACAAAAAAGTTAAGAAAGAATCTTAAAGTTCCAGTAATTCTGCTAATAATTATTCTTGCATTATGGCTCCCTTTTTCATTCACTGAAGTTCCGGAAATAATTACGAATTCTGCCAATAAAATTCTGACTATACTGGTTATTGCCATTTTTGCATGGATATCGATACGGCTGGTATACCTGGTTAAATTTTTGATTCTCAAACAATATGATATTGATCAGAAAGATAATTTAAAAGCCAGAAAAGTATATACACAGTTCAGAATAATTCAGCGTATTCTTGTTTTTCTGATTCTAATTATAGCTATATCATTGGCCCTGATGACTTTTAATGAAATTCGAAGAATAGGCGTTAGTATCATTGCTTCGGCAGGTGTAACCGGAATTATTCTGGGATTTGCAGCGCAAAAGATAATCGGAGGCGTTTTAGCGGGAGTGCAACTTGCCTTCACTCAACCTATACGCTTGGATGATGTTGTTGTTGTTGAAAATGAATGGGGACGAATTGAAGAGATTAATCTGACCTATGTTGTTGTGAGAATATGGGACCAGAGAAGATTAATATTACCGACAACCTATTTTATTGAAAAACCTTTTCAGAACTGGACCAGGACGAGTGCGGAAATTCTGGGAACAGTTTTTATCTATACCGACTATAATGTTCCGTTTGAAGAGTTGAGGAAGGAACTGACGCGTTTGCTGCAAAATTGTAAGTATTGGGATGGAAAAGTAAATGTATTACAAGTAACCAACTCAACAGAGAAAACTGTTGAAATCAGGGCACTGGTGAGTGCTATTGATTCATCAACAGCTTGGGATCTCAGGGTATATATCAGAGAAAACCTCATACGATTTTTACAGGAAAACTATCCGGACAGCTTACCCAAATCTCGGGTTATCATCACCAAAGAAAATACCAGCCAATAAACCTGCAGGATTTTGGTTTCATCGTACTCCCGACGAAAAATCAGTTTTTATAAAATTAAATGAGTTAAATTAAGTTCTTGTATTATACAGATCTAAATCGCATTGGAATTATCCAAAATCCTGTATTTCAGACTATAGGGAACATCTTGAACTGAAAACCGGAAATAAAATGAAAGCAAGCATTATCATTTGTACCTACAATGAGGAAAAGACTATTTCAGAGGTTATTGTATCTTGTTGTAAATACAATCCTGATAATGAAATAATTATTATCGATGATGGTTCCACTGATAAAACCGAAGACATTCTGAAAGAATTAGCCAATGACTATTCTTTCAGGTATGAAAAATTATCAAAGAATAAAGGAAAGAGTTGGGCAATGGCGTATGGAGTTGAAAAAGCAACTCATGAAATAATTCTTTTTTTCGATGCTGATGTTTCCCATATTAAGCATAAGCACTTTGATGATCTGCTTATACCCATTATTGACAATACAGCTGATATGGTTTTAGGACAACCATCGGAAACTTTTATCGATTACCGGATAAACCCATTCAAATCCTTAACCGGCGAAAGGGCATTGTTAAAAAAGGATATTATACCCATTCTTGATGATATCAGAGATATAAGATTTGGAGTGGAAACATTTATTAATCTTTATTTCCAGGCCAACGGCAAACGTATTAAGTACGTTTTGATGGAGGGGCTCAAACATCCTACTAAATATGAGAAAACAACACGAATAAAGGCTACAAAAGAATTTATCGGCGAGGCCCAAGAAATAGTAATTACACTTTTAAGCAACTATAATTTAATAACTCAGCGGATTGAATTGTTGATAAAAACAACCAATAAGAAAGCCTTGAAAGAGATCATAAGAATGCAGGATGATGTCAACGACAGACTCCAAAAATTGAAGAATAAGCTGAACTTATAATAAATAAGAAGTAATGACTGTTGCCGGCATAGGATATAACCACCAGCAACATAAGAATATGTTCGAATCTTTATAACTAGTCTGCAGCTTAATGTGACTTAACAGGGATTTGAAATAAACCATAGATCTCGTGACCCACATTGAGTTTCGGATCTATTTTAATTAAATTTGCATGGTGATACCAGCTTATCCAGTATATTAAATATTTTCTTTTGCTGTTTATGTACCATTTATTTAAGATATCTTCCTTATTGATGGTATCATTTTTCACCTCGGCAATTTTCTCATTTATATAATAACCGGCACTTCTGTTTTGAGAAACGGCGGCCATCAGCTTTGGCCTAACTTTCCATCCTCTTCCCCTTAGTGTCGTTTTCAATTTATAAGTATAATACTCGACAGGGGCGAAATGCTGTTCAAGTAAATAATTCAATAATCCATTTCCATCGAAATAATTAACGTGGTTTATTAGTAATTCAGAATGCTTGTGTAAATAGTTATAGGTTAAATAATGTTTCCACAAATCCTCATGACCGTTAGGAGTTATAAAATGAAACAAACCGTTCGGCCTTGAATATTTTCTGACATTAACAAACACCTTCGCGATATCCATAACATGTTCAAGAATGTCCCTGGCAATAATCAAATCGAATCTATTATCAAACTCTTGAATATGCTCCTCGGGAGTGGTTTTAAACGTATCGTAATTGTGTTGGCTTTTATTAAATGAAAGGACTTCCTGATTTATATCTATCACTGTAATTCTTATGTCAGGAAAAATAAATTTTAGTCCCTGTAAAAAATATCCGGTACCCGGACCGAATTCAAGTACTTCCTCCGGAGCATAATGTAGTTTTTTAAGTGAGTACCCAAATAATACACCCTTTCTGAAGTTGCGCAGCAAATTCCTTTTTCTTTCTTCTTCGGGGGATCTGAGCGATTCTTCAATGTAGTATGCTAAACAACCTTCAGACATATCATCCTCAGTCAACATTGGATCCAGTTGTGTCAGTCCACAATTTTCACACTGAACAAGCGAAGCATTTTTTATATCCCAATAATTAGTTACAGCCAATAATTTTCCCGAACTCGCACCACATAATCTGCAACTCTCTTCCCTTTTAATACTCTCACCATTTAGATGAACAGGAATTTTTTTCAGTATATTTTTAATCATTTGTTGAATAAGTATCTGCTTTATAATTCTGTAAAAATAGTTACTTCAAGCACTATTTTGTTATATGTTCAGGCAAAGTAAAGATGCATAAAAAAGCCGTTATGTTTTCTGAAGCTGCTTACAGTTACACTTAATTGGACTTACCGTAGAAACAATATAAGCTTTACAGAGGAGTGGATATGACGCCTAATTTCTTATTTTCCAAGAATAGGAAACGATTGTCCTATATTCGGTTCATGCATTATCAGGCAATTGGGTTACAATAAGTATTTTCCTCTTGATTTCAAGGGTTATAGCAGGTTAAAGCGTCATAAGTATTGTATCCAAGACTGTTGACTTTTCAGGAAGGAATCAGTTGCAAGATAACCTGTTTAAAATACTATGCTATGAAGACGCTTTATCTTTTTTCATTCCATTTTTCGTGGGATTATCAGATACACAATTTCAAGTCAACAGGATTGTATGGTATAGGATACGTTTGAATGCTACCCGAATTGTCTTTCCTGTAACTATAAATGAAAGAATGAGTATCTTTCCTCGCCAAACAAAAATACCAATAGAGAGGAGGCTTGGAAAATCATTTTTGTGTACGATCGGTCAGTTACTATCAGAAAAAGAATAAACTTCTATGAAAAAATTACTATTATCCTTAGCTTTTGTTTCCTTCACCTTGCTGCTAAATGCCCAGTTGGTGATCAATGAGTTTATGGCATCAAATAACAGTACCTTCCAGGATGAGTATGGTGAATACGACGATTGGATCGAAATATATAACACGAGCGATGTAGCCATTAGTTTGAATAATTATTACATAACCGATAACTATAATAATCCCACCAAGTTTGATATATCCGATATAGGGACCATTAATGCTCATGCCTTCCTGCTCATTTTTGCTGATGAGAATGGGGAACAGGGTGATCGGCATGCTAATTTCAAACTCGACCGTGATGGGGAAAGGATCGCTATCGTTAAAGTAGTTGGCAGCGATACGACTTTTACCGATTCTCTGACCTTTGGACCACAGCTCACCGATATCTCCTATGGGCGCTTTCCCGATGGGTATACACATTTTGAATTCTTTAGCCAACCAACACCGGGATCTTCAAATATTTCGGATAACCTGGTAGGCATAGCACCGCCTCCGCAGTTTTCTATTCCCGGTAGCTTTTATTCCGGTGCACAAAGTGTTGAATTATCATCTGAGCTGGCAGGTGCTGACATCCGGTATACACTCGATGGCAGTGAACCCAATGAATCCAGTGCTCTTTACACTGCTCCCCTGTCGGGCAATGCTACCTTCATATTGAAAGCAAAAGTATTTGCAGAGAACTACCTTCCAAGTGAAAGCAAGGGCTATACCTATTTCATAGATGAACATTTTATTGTCTTCGATGAAACCGATCGTCTGCCGATAGTTTCAGTATCCTGCGATCCGTATTATTTATGGAGCGCTGAGGCGGGTATTCTTCATAGCAATAATTTACAAAACGATTGGGAAATAGCAGCAACAGTTGAGATGTATGAACCTGATGGTAATAATGTGATCAATCAGCTGGCAGGAATAAAACTTTTTGGGCACAGCACAAGGGTGTTGGCTCAAAAGTCATTTGCTGCTATTGCCCGAAGTGAATACGGCTCGAATATTTTCGATTATAAGCTTTTTGATACCAGACCTCATGAGCAATACAAGTCGTTTGTGATGAGAAATTCGGGTAACGACTGGTCATTAACTTATTTTAGAGATGACCTGTGCCAGGAAATAGGCAGGGGAGAGATGGATGTCGATGCGCAGGCTGCCAGACCTGCCATTATGTACTTGAACGGTGAGTTCTATGGCATCGTCAGTATTAAAGAGAAAGTAAACGAACATTACCTGGAGGCTAATCATAATGCTGATCCTGATAATATTGATATGTTACAGGACAATCAGACACTGGTTTATGGCGATGCTGAAAAATACCGCGAATTCAGAGGGTTTATGGTCTACAACAACATGTCAGAGAATATTCTTTATACTGAATTGGAGAGAAAAATGGATATTAAGGAGTATTTGTACCATAATATGACACAGATCTATCTTGCCAATATCGATATGGCATTGAATTCGAAATACTGGAGGGAGAAAGAGAAATATGGAAAATGGCGATGGATACTATACGATACGGAAATCAGTTTCGGACAGGGTGATTACAGTTATACCGACCAGTATGGGACTCTTCCGTCGTCCAATACACTCCGGTTTGCTTCCGTAAATTATGGAGGAGGAGGTTGGCCCTACCTGCGCCCCTGGTCTTCAGAGAAATTCATTTCAATTTTACGCAATGAAAGTTTCCGTAACGATTTCATCCAGACTTTTGCTGCGCATCTGAATACTACCTACGATTCGGCAAGGGTAATAAGTATTATTGACAGCATGCACAATGCAATTCAGAATGAAATACCTTATCAGATTGAACTTTATGGTGGTGTGGAAGTGGCATTTAATCCCTATGGTTATCATTTTACGACGGTCGAAGAATGGGAGGCCAATGTTGAAATAATGCGACATTTTGCCCGGTACAGGCCCGATTCCATGCGACTCTTTATTGCCGAACGTTTTGAGCTGGATGGCACGTATGAATTATCACCAACCATATCGGATCCAACTGCAGGAAAAATCTTCATTCAGGGTGTTGAAGTACCCATTGATTCTGCAGGTATTTATTTCAAATCCATTCCTATTACTGTTTCGGTTGAAGCCAACGAAGGATTCAAATTTATTAAGTGGTCCGGCGTGAACTCTCCTGACACGCTTTTGGAAGATCTGACACTTACTCTTTCTGAAAATACAACACTCGAAGCCGTTTTCGGACCCGAAGACGAGCTGATGATTACCGAGATTTATTATAATCCGGAACAGGGCGATGAGTATGAGTTTATTGAAATTTACAATCCAAAACATTCTACAACCATCAATCTCGGTAATTATACTTTATCGGGAGCTGTCAATTACACTTTTCCCGGATCGGGCTATATTGGTCCCATGCAATATATGGTTATTGCAGCGGATGAATCCAACTATGATATGGGTAATATTCAGACATTCTCATGGACATCAGGGAACCTAGCAAACGATACCGACACCATTGTACTGAAAGATGACGGCGGGATGATTCTCGATTCTGTAACTTATTTTGATACTGCTCCCTGGCCACAGCTCAGTGGAGATAAGTCCATCGAACTTATTGATAATGAATTCGATAATAGTCTGGGTTCCAGCTGGAGGGGAAGTTATTCTACAGGAGGTTCGCCGGGCATTCCGGCATTTACGAATGCAATAATTTCTGTTGTCATCAACGAATTTCTGGCCAGCAATAACAATTATAATGCCGATGAATTCAATGAGTATGAAGACTGGATCGAACTGCTGAATACAGGTAATGAGAGTGTTAATATCGGCGGCATGTTTATAACCAATGATTTGGACATTCCTGATCTGTATCAGATCCCGACAAATACCCCAAAACTAACAACCATTGAACCCGGAGAACATCTTATTCTTTGGGCCGATGAGGATACGGAGCAGGGAGCTTTGCATATGGGATTTAAGCTTACTGCGGATGGAGGTGATATTGCTCTGAGCGTCGACGGCAGTAATGACTTTGAAAGTCTTCATTATACCTCGCAGAGTGAGGACGATTCGTACGGACGATACCCCGACGGAGCCGACAATTGGGTAACATTTTTAAAACCAACTCCGAACAGACGAAATTCTTACCCGCCGGAATTCATTTCTGTACCGATAATAACAGTTGAAAGGGGAGCTGATTATGAATATAATATTGTTGTTTCGGATGCTGAGACAGATAATGTAATAATCGGATTATACGAAAAACCTACTTTTTTATATTTTGTCAGTACTTCAGGCACCACAGCTACCCTCTATGGTGCTACTCCCAGCAGTGGAATTAGTCCTGCTACTGTAAAATTGTTTGTTACTGACGGGTACTCAAAACCTATTGTCCAGGAATTTACAATCAGTAATGAAACAATACTGGAAATGCCTGTTGAAAGCTATGCCCTAAACCAGATGAGAACCTATCCCAACCCAACAGAGGGTTTAATCAATATCGAAGCGCAAACCGATAGCCGAATTGTTCAGATAGAGATCGGTACCATTACCGGCAGAACCATCTGGTCGGAACAGGTCGTAAATACAGGAGGTTCTTTTAAACTACAGATCGACTTATCCGGTTTTGAGAAAGGAATGTATTTCATCAATTTTAAAACAGATAGGGGGACACTCATTCATAAAATTATCAAAATATAATCCGTTTCTTTTCTATAAACTCCCCGGGTTAATCAGCAATGT
Source organism: uncultured Bacteroidales bacterium (assembly GCA_964592225.1). Lineage (GTDB taxonomy): Bacteria > Bacteroidota > Bacteroidia > Bacteroidales > UBA10428 > UBA10428. The sequence goes on along the minus strand of CAZQCO010000012.1, from coordinate 16,237 downwards.
ATCCCGTTGCCATCGAGCACAGGAAATTTTGTGCCGCTACAAAGGTAACAGTAGTGTTTACCCTCTTTTTCTGTTGTTCGCGATTGCATCACACTTTCGCCGCAGGAAAAACAGACCACACTTTCCTGAATGGAAGCATAGTCAGGAATGGTAACATCAATAGTATTACATGTAAAAAGCTTCTCGAACGAAAGAGCCAGTGTCCCGAACGCTCTGCCGAGAGCCGACTTTTTATAAGCAACAACTAGTTCGGTATCGTGATTTTGCTCTGCCACAACCTGCTGATACAGTTGCTGAAAATCGGGGAAAGCCTGGCGGATAATATCCTGCGATTCAGGCCGGGAACAAACCCGGATACCTTGCCCGTCTCTTTGGGTCAGCGTGAAAGCTGTTTTCCCCGTATCGTTGAAAATTAAAGCGTTATTTCCGAATGAGCAGCCCGTGACAAACTGTACTCCATCGGAAAAACAATTATTGGTTTCAGTAATGGCCAGCAGATCTTCCATACCGTCCGAGTCGGTCTGGAGTTCATTTATGGCCTTAGTTGCTGCCATAATTCCCATGGCCAGTCCCGGACAAAAATGACCATGCAAAGCCCCGGCCCTGAGAAGTAGAATATCCGTTTTATTGTTCCTGATATTATTTCTGATGTCTATCCGGGGATCAGATTTCAGTATGGCTTGATGCGCAGGATCTGAATCTGATTCGGAGGCAAACAGTGAGGTGTCACAGCATTTTATATCCAGTACCGGCGTGTTGTTAATGGCGTCCAGTCCTTCAACCAGTAGGGTATTCCCGGCATGTTTCAGTAATTTTACAGTAGTAACTCCAATAGCATTCGGCCTGCGCGGACTTCGTGAGGCAAAAACACCCCGCTGGTTTCCTGAATGAGTTTTACCGGAGAGCTCGTACCCTTCCGACGCATGGAAATAGAATATGATGTCGATATACTGACATTCACCGATATTCAGCAGTGCAGGCTGCCAGGTACCATAGATGATTATCGTGCTGGATTTTTCCTTTATTTTATTGTAATCTGTAGGTTCATTGAACTCATTTTTAATAATACCCACAGGTTCAAACTGTATCTTTTCCATGCTTATAATGTATCGATCGGTTAAGCTTCATCCGGTTGAATTCCATTCGGAATAATGAATATATTCTCATGGTTCCGTATGATGTGTACTTTAATATCGTACAGGTTTTCGATATGCTCCTCGGTAATGGTTTCTCTGCCTCCATAAGCAAAAATTTTACCTTCTTTAAGCATCATAATTTTATGGGCATAACGTACAGCCATATTGATATCGTGCAGGGCAATAATAATGGTTATTCCCCTTTGAGATAATGTTTTCAGAAGCTCCATCACCTCAATCTGATGTTTTATATCGAGGTTGGCAGTGGGTTCGTCGAGTAGTAATACTGAAGGTTCCTGTGCCAGAGCCCGTGCTATAAAAACTGTTTGTTGCTGTCCGCCACTGAGTTTATTGACGTCTTTCATGGCTACGGGCCCTAAATGAAGGGTTTTTAGAATGTCGGCCGTGATCACCAGATCCTGATTGGAAGGTTTCCAGCTTATATAGGGTTTGCGTCCCAGTAATACCGTATCGAATACGCTCAGGCCGGATCTCTTGTTTTCACTTTGTGGGACATAGGCCATTTTTTTTGCCAGCTCGTCGGGTGAAGGAAGATGTTTATCATCGACCAATACAGCACCTGTCCGTGGTTTAAGAATCCCGTTCATACATTTTATCAGTGTGCTCTTACCCGAACCGTTCGGCCCGACAAGAACAACAAAATCGCCTTTCTCTACAGTGCAGTTAATATTCTCAAGCACCGGGGTGCCGTTGTAGCTAAAGTCGATATCTTGGATGGTAATTTTCATATTTCGTTGTTCATTATTTCCAGTAGCCTTTACCCATACTTTTTACCAGTAAAAACAAGAACAGAGGAGCTCCGATAAACGAAGTCAGAATGCCTACCGGAAGAATAACCGGAGCAATGATAGTCCTGGCCAGGGTATCGGAGAGAAGTAAGAACATTCCACCAAAGATAGCCGAAGCCGGTATGAGAAAATGTTCATCGTCACCGATAATGCGCCGGACAATATGAGGGACTACAAGGCCAATAAAAGCTATAATACCGTAAAACGATACTACTATAGCTGTAGCGAGTGAGGCTGCTACCATACCGGACAAACGCACCCGTGTGACATTCACTCCAAGACTTCTGGCATGTTCATCGCCCGATTGAAGCGATTTGTAGTTCCAGCGCTGCCGGAAGAAATAAACCAGTAAGGGAACAAGGACTATGGCCAGAATGAGGGAATCTCTCCATAAGCCTCTTCCCAGATCGCCAAAAGTCCAGAATATGATCGAAGCCAGCTGAACACTGTCGGCAAAATATTGCATGGCAGAAATACCTGCTCCGAATAACGAGGAAATAATAATACCGGACAGAATAATGATTTCAGGTGTAGCCCCGCGGAACTTCGATAATGCCAGGATCACAGCCACACTGATGAGACTCCAGACAAAGGCCGAAGTCGTAACCAGGGCAGGATTGTTTATATTGATCATATCATTGGAACTGCTGTAACTGCTCCCGGCTCCCAGAATAATTACGGCGAAAGCGGCACCAAAGGCCGCTGCTCCTGATATCCCCAGCGTAAAAGGAGAAGCCAGCGGATTTCTGAGCAGACTCTGAATAACGGCGCCCGATACGGCAAGAGCCGTACCGGCAAGTATGCCCCCGACAATTCGCGGCATCCTGATATTAAGTACAATCTGAAAGGCAAATGCAGAACTTTTCCCTCTGGCTATGTCCCATAAATCCTTAAGCCCAATATCAGCAGAGCCGGAGATAAGGGCAATCATTACCACAATTATAAGAACGATAAAAACTGCCAGGATAAAGAATAACCTGCGTTTTGTATATTTTTTATATTGTGCGATAAGGGTATCCTGCATCAGAAATCGTTTTGACTTACGGAACGTAATCCCGGAGCATCGTGAATTATTTCATTATAAACCGGTCTGCCCAAAAACATCTCCAGTATTTCGTTTGCCTTAAGTGTCATACTGATATCATTAAATCTTTCGGGATACAATACTTTTCCGGTGTACCAGGCATTGATCAGTATCAATTCATAATTGACAGCATAATTGTTATAGGGCAACAGAAAATGAATGGCGTTATTTTTCACTGCATTCAGGTTGTTATGCAAAGGCGAATTTCCTGCCAGATCCTGTTTCACCATGTCCATTCCCGACACATCGATAAAAAGCACATCAGGATTCCAGAGGATCAATTGTTCTTTATCGATATAAGTCCCCTTTACATGCGATACAAGCCGGCTGTCGAGGACAGAAGCTACATTATTTGCATTTACGAAAAGGAAAGGAGGATAGAAGGGTTGTGTTGAATTAATACCATGGATGCCGCTATAAGAAATCCCTCCAATATATACCGATAGTTTTTCTTCATCAGGGATAGCGAGGGTACGGGTATTAAGGTCTGCGATTGAATTTTCGACGAAGGAAATCAGGGAGTCAGCACGTTTTTCCCTATGAAGTATTTTTCCTATTAACCGGAATGATGCATAAAGTGTATCGCGTGCTGTACCCAGTTCAGGACATTCGAGGGCAATAACCGGAATGCCTGTTTTTTTCTGAAGGGCATCGGCATCGCCAATTGTAGTATAGCTTATGAAAATGACATCGGGCCGGGCTTTAAGAATAAGTTCGGCATCGCCCCCCATTGAGGGTCCGATAAGGGGTAAATTTAAAAGTTCCGGATGTGCCAGGGTATAGGGCCTTATTCCACGCTTTTCAGCTTCTTCAATTCCCACTACATTGGTCGTTGCCTCCATGTAAACCAATAAACGCAGGGTACCTGCCCGCAATCCCACTATTCTTTCCACATTTTCTGGTACATTAACTTCCCTGCCAAGCAAGTCATGAATCACAATAAATTCATCCTGACCGGGTCGGGATGAATTATTACAGGCTATGAAAAGAATTGCCGGTAAAAGAAGTTCAATTATATATTGAAAATGTTTCTTCAAGATCTTAAAATTTAATGGCTATTCTTCCTGTAATGATCCTGCCGGGAGAAATCGATTCGTTTGATATCATGTGTTCATTATCAAAAATATCCTGTATATCCAACGAAAGGATTAAATTCTCCAGGATCTGTTTTGATAATTGGATATCAAGTGTTGTGTAGGAATCCAATTCCACAGTATTGGCATCATCGCTAAATTGTTTTCCTTTGAATAAGCCCCTAATGGATGCATTCACAATTTTGTTCCTCCAAAAGATGGATACTGAAGCTGTATGTTTAGGAACATATTTCAGGTACTTATTTTCCAGTTCCGGCATTTCGGTAAAAGCATCGATTTTTGAATCGGTATATGTATAGTTGCCCAGGATAGTAAAATCCGCAAATACTTCATAGGTAAAATCGGCTTCAAAACCTTTCAGACTAACATGGGTTACATTTTCGCGGATGTAGATTGGGCGTCCATACAGGCTATCGCCTGTGGAAACATAGTAGAGAAAGTCTTTGCCTTTGGCATAATAGGCCGATGTGGTAATTTTCAGGTTAATTGCAGGGAAAACATCTATTCCAATTTCGTAATTATCGATTGATTCGGGACCCAGTTCCGGATTGGCATATTTAGGTCCTACCCACATCCAGCCTGTACGTGTCAGATCATCGAGTATCGATGCACGGAAACCGTGTGAATAGGAAAGATAGGAACTTAACTCCGGGATAAAATTGAACCTGATCCCGATTCTCGGAGATAGTTCCGACCAGGTATGATCGTTGAGTTCAGGCAGGGTATTCCAGGGGTCTGTTGAACTGAATTTCCCATCGGAGAAGTTTACACGGTCGAATCGTAAACCAACGACCAGTCTTATTTTATTGTCAAAGAAAGAATGTTCATCCTGTAAATAACCGGCTATGGTACGAATGGTTCCTGCATTGCAGATGGTATCGTAAACCTGAGTGCTATCATTTACCTGCCGGGGTGTTTGATAGTAGTCTCCTCCTTCAATACTTCCCTGTTTAAATTCCAGGCCTCCGGTCAGCGTATTATTGATAAATAGTTCTCTTGAGACGCTAAATAAAGCTCCCATGTCTTTCCGTAAAGAATTGACATCGTACCGGGAATAATTTCCACCCCGCAATCTTTCGTTGACATCGTAATAATGTTCAAGCTGGTAGAACAGGTTAAAGTCGTATTGTGTCTTTTCATTGCCACCCTTTAGATTGCCACGAAAAAGGTTTGTATAAAAATTTCTGTAACATCCTTTGGGAGCGTAAATCTGGTATCCTTCGCCTCTTTCATCCCTGAAAACGTCATATTGTAATTCCCACTTCAGCCAAGGGTTCTGATCGTTTCCAGCCCTGGCCGATAGACCGATTTCTTCCAGAGAAAGCGCAATATCGTAAGGTGTACGAGTATCTTCCGGTACAGTAATATAGCCATCACTTTTTAAGTAGTACTCCGATACGGAGCCGTAGTACCCTTTATTTCCCCTGATCATAATATTCAGGTCCTGTCGCAGGGTGTTGAATGTTCCATAGCTGACGCTTCCGAAAATTTCATGAGGTTTCGAAGGTTTCTTTGTGATCAGGTTGATAACTCCCCCCATGGCATTGTTACCATAAAGCGATGATCCCGGCCCTTTGAATACTTCAATTCGTTCTATATCATATTGATTCAGACGATTCCAATTAACTCCGCCTTCATCGGATGTATTAATGGGGACTCCATTCATTAACACCAGTGTTCGCGACTGTTCATCACCTGATAGTCCGCGCAGGGTAACCATGGGTCTCTGGCTGTAAATACCACTGCTGCGATTAACATTAATTCCTGGTGTAAATCTCAGGATATCATCCAGCTGTTGTGCCGGGGTTACTTCAATTATCCGGCTGTTTATCAGGGATATCCTGGCCGGTACTTCCTTAAGCTTCCTAAGGGTTTTTGTGGCTGTTATGACTACTTCGTCAAGTTGTATTGTATCTGTTTGGATATCCTGTGAGAAAACCGGTGAAAAGGAAAGTAAGGAGATAAGACATAGCCATATCGTTTTTTGGTTGATTGTAATTTTCATAAAGAGAAGTTTTATTCACAAGTATTAGTAATACTATTTATTATTTCGTGTTACTGCAAGGCAAAAAAAATTAATCTGCCCTGCTCATGGTAAGTTTACCATGTTGTATTCCTTTTACGGCAATAAGTTTATCTGCCAGTTCGGTCAATACCACTGCTTTGCCTTTCACCGCAATGATTTCCATACAATTGTCATGATCCAGATGAAAATGCTGTGACGATAGAATAACATTAAGATAGCTATGCTGAATTGCAGTAAGATTATTCTGGATGTCCCGTTTATGATGATCATAAACAAGAGTGATTGAACCGGCAACTAAATTGTTACATTGCCATTTTTTCTCAACAGCATTTTTAGATATCAACTGTCTGATAGCCTGCGAACGATTTGAGAATTTATTCTCACTGACATACTCATCCAGGGTTTTTAACTGTTCTTTTTCGAGTGAAACTCCAAAGCGCACTACCGACATCGTGTTACTATTATTAAATTCGTAATATCCGGTAAAAGTAAAAATATTTTGGATAAACGAGAATTTTCAGAGTTAAATATTTTGGGCAAGTGAAACTGAGGATGAGATATTCAGATTCTGGCTGCGGAGGATGAGACTGGGATGAAAGATCCCGAAACCTTTGATATAAGGAATCGGGATCATCAGATATGCAAATTATGGCTTATTAGAAAATGTTTTACTTAATCATCAGCCTTTCGCAATAGTTGAACTTTTCTCCTTGTATTTTAATCAGGTATAATCCTTCGGTATACCTTGTCAGGTCAAGGATAACTTTCTTTTTGTTTTCATTGATGGTTATACGTTCACTCAGGATCACTTTACCAGTGATATCAACGAGTTCAGTAGTATACATACCAGATTCCAGATTCTGAAATTCGAGGGTCAGCAATCCGGAAGCAGGATTGGGATATAGCTCGATACCGGGGGTACGGTACTCAGTTAGTTCAACTGCTGTGCCACATCCATCAGGAGGGAACAGTTCAATTTCATCGGAAAACTGACAGCCGGTTGCTGCATTGGTTACTGTGACACTATAGGTTGTTGTTGCAGTAACAGTTACCGAAATAGTCTGTGTGGTTTCTTGTGTCGACCACAGGTATTCATCCCATCCATCACCGGCATCAATAAAAGCTGTGAAATCACTACAGTCGGCCGGAATAACAGAGGCAATCGAATAGGTGGGGAACGTATCACAGGGATTAAAAAGATCAAGATCATCTAGGTACAGCACACTGCCAATTTCACCGCTCTGACCATCGCCCTGCATAAAATAAATGGTAGTGCTTAATACTATACTTACTTCCGTAATAGTAACATCGGAAGGGTAAACTAAAGGAACTTCAAAGGCTGTATATTCATCTGTTGGCAAAAGAAGCCAGCCTGCAGGGTAGGAGTTTTCTTCATCATCGATGAGGTTTATATAGATCAAAGCTGTATCGTTAGCTAGGGGCTCGAATTTATAGTAACCCGTAAGTGCTGCAGGATTAAAATCAACATCGAAAGTAGGCATCGATTCACCAAAAATTAATGATGTCGAATAAGGCATGGCAAAACCTACGACGATTGTCGTTAGGCCCTCATCGGAAGGAAATAGTGTTTCAATGCTTTCTATTCTGAGAGAATAACTACCAGAATGAGCATCTGGTGAAGGTCTAGCGCAGGTATCTCCACCAAACAGATAGGCAAACAGGTTTCCGGTTAACCAGTGTTCCGGCTCATAGTAGCTGGCATCTTCCCATACTTCAAAGTCGGTATTTGGGATGGAGTCAGCGATATTGCCAAACCAGAGGGAATCGACCTGCATCCAGCTACCGGGTATTGGATTATTGGGATTTGAACAGGCGAAGGCAATCATCATAGTGTCGGGTGTTTCTGCTATGCTCTCAATATCAAATATCATTTTTGTATAGCTATTTTGTATACCCCATATTGAATATAAATTTTGGCTTATAATATCACCTTCCCTCTTGAAGGAGACAACTACTAATCCTGTATCATTTTCTGCCATTTCGTATTTGAAATAACCAAAAAGCGAATCGGGGATTACTGAAATCGGAATACCTCCGGTAAAATGCAGAGTATCTCCAATATCACCATCAGTAACCATACCATTACAGAATGCATATCCGAACAAAGTATCCTCCTCTGCAGTAACAGTTTCCAGCCTGATTGCGAAGCTACCGCTATAGCTGTCGGTGGTTGGTGATGTTGTAGTAGCATTAAACATAAATGCTTCCTGGTTTCCCGTATTCCAGGTTTCGGGTTCTTCATATAATATCCGTTCTTCCCAGTTTTCAAAACCTCCATTGGCTATGTACTGAGCATTTGCTTCAGAAAATACTGCCAGACAAAAGCAAATAATGATGACATATTGGCTTTTCATGGTTGAATAATTTTTAATTTACATAGTACTAAATTTAGAAAGAAAAATTGGATTACAGCAAGGAGTTATCAACTAAAATACTGATTTGTTGCCTCTTAATATGATTGAAAGCAAGAGATAAAATTATCGGTAATAGTTTGATTAACCTAAGGGATTGAAGGAAAGAGAAAAATTATTGAGAGAGGATGACGAAGTCACTGATTTGATTAAATCCCCGGAGAAACTCTTTTACTTCCATACGTTTTCTTCCGGCTATTTGTAAACTCGTTATGGAAATGAATCCGTCTTCTGTTGCAACTTTTAGATAATTGACTTTATCTGAAACAAGTGTCCCTGGTTTATTGGAATGATTCGTTACTTCATAACGGCTTTCAAATAACTTAAGTAAAAGGGTGGAACTGCCATCTGTTATCTCAGTCCAGGCTGCAGGATAGGGGCTTAATCCCCTTATGAAATTGTAGATTTGTTCCGAAGTGTTGTTCCAGTTGATCCGGCAGTCATCCTTATATATCTTAGGGGCCTGATGAACAGGATTTTCGTTCAATAACTCCAATTGTGAGGTAGCTGGAAAATTGTTGTCGGAAACGGCATTTACGGTTTTTACCAGCAATTGTGCTCCCTTAATCATTAATATATCGTGTAGCTGACCGGCATTCATTTCAGGAGTAATTTCAACTTTAGCCTGATGGATTATCTTTCCCGTATCGATATCTTTTTCAATAAAAAATGTTGTTATACCTGTTTCTTTTTCACCGTTTATAATAGTCCAGTTTATTGGAGCAGCCCCTCTGTAATCGGGCAGGAGTGAAGCATGAAGATTTAAAGTACCTTTCGGTGGCATGGACCATACTATTTCAGGAAGCATCCTGAATGCAACAACTACCTGAAGATCGGCATCAAGCGATTTAAGTTCATTAATAAAGACAGGGTCTTTAAGATTTGTTGGTTGAAGAATTGGCTTTATACCGGCTTTCTTTGCAAATTGTTTAACAGATGGTGATACTACCTGTTTCCCTCTGCCGGCAGGTTTATCAGGGGCAGTAATAACAGCAACTATTTGCTGACCATCATCCAGCAAAGTCCTGAGCGATTCCACGGCAAATTCAGGAGTGCCCATGAAAATAATACGTAGCTGTTCCGGCATGATATAATGAGTAACTTAATCGGTTTCTTCTTCCTTTTTCTTTTCTTCGGGTACAAGTTCCAGAAAATGCCCCATTTTTTGTCTTTTCGTTTCAAGATAAAACTTATTGTACTTATTAGGCTTTATCTCAATACGGACATTTTCTACCACTGTAAGGCCGTAACCTTCCAATCCGGCACGTTTTACTGGGTTATTGGAGAGTAATCGGATTTTCCCCAGACCTAGCTCGCGCAGGATACTGGCACCAACTCCATAATCGCGTTCATCGTCTTCAAAACCCAGATCGAGGTTTGCTTCTACGGTATCCCGACCCTGTTCCTGCAATTTATAGGCCCGTATTTTATTGAATAATCCAATGCCCCGTCCCTCCTGGTTCAGATATACCAATACACCTCTGCCTTCTTTCTGGATCCGGCGCATGGCTTCGTGGAGCTGAGATCCGCAATCGCACCGGTAGGAATGAAATATATCACCGGTAACACACGATGAATGAACACGTGCCAAAACGGGATCATCCTTGGTCCATTTACCCTTCACCAACGCAACGTGTTCCAGGTTATTTGATTTTTGAATAAAGGGTATCAATTCAAAATCGCCGAACTCCGTAGGTAGTTTTACCTTTTCACCTTTTATAATGAGAGAATCACGTTCCAGCTGAAAGGCGATCAGGCTTTCAATTGTAATTATCTTCAGGTTGTGAACTTCGGCAATTTCGAGTAATTGCGGTAGGCGCGCCATGGTGCCATCCTCATTCATGATTTCAACCAAAACTCCCCCGGCCTGCAGTCCGGCCAGCCGGGCCAGATCGACGGCGGCTTCGGTATGTCCCGCACGGCGCAATACGCCCTTTGCTTTTGCCTTTAACGGAAATATGTGTCCGGGACGGCCCAGGTCCTCCGGTCGGGTATTGGGATTAATTAGCGCTATAATGGTTTTTGCCCTGTCGCCTGCCGATATACCTGTTGTGCAACCATGTCCGAGTAAATCGACCGAAACAGTAAAAGGGGTACCATGTATGGATGTATTAACCGGAACCATGAGCTCGAGTTCAAGCTCCTCGCAACGTTCTTCAGGCAGAGGAACACATATCAGACCGCGACCATTGGTAGCCATAAAATTAATGATCTCAGGCGTTGCCAGTTCGGCGGCACATATAAAATCTCCTTCGTTTTCACGATCCTCATCATCGACAACAATAACAATTTTGCCGTTGCGGATATCCTCTATGGCTTCCTCAGCAGTATTCAGTTCAGTGTATTTATTTTTATTTTCCGACATGTAATCTCCTTTCAGCGATGTTACTGATTTGGCAAAAGTAAAATTTGTTCTTTAAATAAACCAAGAAATTTTGCAGGCTTAATTTTTTATAAAGCTCTTTTGGCTTTTTCCCATACAACATTATGTTTTCCCCTCATAAATCTTATTATTCCGGCATACTGCGCATAGTTAATTATTATCAGGTAATAGGGGAGGAACAGAATTTTCCAGCGCGTCGCTTTTCCTTCAAAAAATAATCCAAGCATAACGAAAAAATAAAAGAGAGCCTGTAAGAGTAATATGATAACATATAAAGGAACCTGCCAATTGCTTTGAATGCATAATACAATAGTGAGAAATGCAATTAAAGGAATGGAGGTCGGAACAACCAACCACCGGAATACTTTGTGTGAAATAAATTCGAAACTCAGAAAACCGTGCCTGAAGAAATTAAAAAGTGAAGGGTAGCGAAGCATTGTTTGCATGGCTCCGGAAGCTATACGAATCTTACGTTTGAGCTCTTCGCGGATATTTGCCGATGAATTTTCCAGGGCAAAGGCCTTAGGTTGATATTTTATCAGATATCCTTGCCGGGCAATATTAAATGAGATGATAAAATCGTCAATAATGATATCAGGATCGACTGGCTGATAAAGTTCTGTGCGGATGGCATACAATTCACCGGCAGCCGCAAGTGCCGTTGAGAACTCAGATTCAAGTCTTTTGAGAATGGATTCATACTTCCAGTAGGCTCCCTCACCTGCACCTGCTGCTATTTCGAATACATTTTTTACGATTCTTTTTTCCCCGGCAACACATCCCACCTTTTTATCACTGAACGGAATTATGAGATTAATAATCGCCTCAGGATCGAGCATGGTATTTGCATCGCTGAAAATAACAAAAGGAGTGTCGATTGTTTTAAGTGCCCGGTTAAGAGCAGCTGTTTTTCCCTTCCTTTCGGGGATATGCAATACTTTAATTTCAGAATACTGCGACAGGAAGTCAGGAGTGCCATCGTCCGAACCATCGGTGATCCATACAACCTGCAGCTTATTTTCGGGATAATGAATCTCCCGGGTGTTTTGTACTTTCGTTTCTACCGTATCTCTTTCATTATACGCAGCAATTAAAAGGGTAACTTCCGGAAGTGTCTGGGGAGCAATATATTCGCGATGATTTTTACCCGATAATCTTTTAATGCCGTTGAGAATCAGAAGCAGAATGGCATACCCGATGTAGGTATAAGCGATAAGGATGATTAATATCCAGAAGATTAGTTTTATCATGCCATGTGTTGCATGTAAAAATATAAAAGATTTTTAACGATCTGTTCATCACTGAAGTTTTGTAGGGCAAAAGCAAAGGCATTTTTCTGTAACTCCTCAACGCGTGTTGAATCATCAAGCAACTGTTTGATTGCAAGAATAAATTCTTCATCAGTATCAGCAATGATAATTTCCTTTCCGGGAGTGATATTCAAACCCTGCGCACCAATTTTAGTAGTTATTATCGGTTTCGAGCGTGCCATAGCTTCAACAATTTTTATACGCAGCCCACTTCCGGCAAACAGGGGAACCACCATCAGCGAATGACTATCGATAAACTGTTGGGCATTTTCGACTTCACCATGGAAATTAACAGATGAATTTTTAAATTTTCGTGCCAGCCATTCCGGAGCATTTCGTCCGGCAATATGAAACCTGATATCAGGCTGTTTTTCCTTGAGGGTGGTCCATACCCGGTCGATGAACCACAGAAGCGCTTCCTGATTGGGTATCCAGTCGAGGGCACCAATATAGAAAAGATCAAAAGCATGTTGTGCTTTTGTGGGAGAATTAAAATTTTCTTCAGAAATACCGGTAGGCGTAAGATGGCCAGGTTTATTATTCCCATTTGCCTGATACCATGAATAATCGTTGGCACTGATTGGAATTAATAAATCGTACCGGTTTATGATATCTTTTTCAAATCCGGATAAGCGATGTGCAAGAACCTTTATATACCATTTTCGGAACAGGTGACTGGTTGTATCAGCGATCCTAAGCCAGATTTCGCTTTCGACATTATGGGCCCTGTAAGTGAGTAATCCCTTATGGTTTTTCCTGATTGCCGGTATGTAAGGTTTAAGGTATAGCCCTTCAAGCTGAATTATTTCGAAAGTTTCCCGTTGTAGAAGTTCAGTAAGTGCAGCTGTAAATTTCTTACTGATAAACCTGACTGCAATATAGGGCTGTTTTGAAAAGATAAGATTGATAATAAGTTTGAGCGGACTGATTTGTGTGTTGATATCGATATAAATAAATTTTATAAGTCTTCCAAGATCAGTAGGAATTTGGGTGGATGATTTTCTATGCTTATCAGTACACATTGCCAGCATAGTAACCTCGTGTCCGTTTTTCGCAAACGATTTGGCCATGTTCAGCATAGCAATAGCGCCACCATCGTATGGAGGATAAGGGACTTTGTTACAGAGCTGAAGGATTTTCATTGCGGCGGATTAGCTGTTAATAGCTTCGTTTTTCATCAATAGTCTGATCAGGTCGTCAGCCAGTTGAGTGATGTTTTTAAGTTTCGATTTCAGGGTCAGAAGCTGAATATAATGCCTGACCAAAATAATGACAGTAAAAGGAAGAATGAAAAGGAGAGCCAGCCGCAGATAAAGGCGCCATTTCAGATCGAGGTAATCCTTGTACTCAAAATTTGGAAATTCATCCAGCTTACTTTTGATTGACCTGTCATCTATTAGATCTGACTCCATTATTCTGCGAATAATATTTTTATAAAACCTTTCAAAGAACAAAATATTGGAGCTTTCACGAAGTCCTATAAGCGATACAAGGTATCCGGAAAGTTTCAGACGGGTAGCAATATCCTCCAGTGTTTCGTCAATATTATCCTGAAAGGATGTCAGGGATGCAATAAGCTTATCGTATTTTATTTTACGGGTTCTTTCTATCTTTTCTTCCTTATTAATTGTATCGACAATTGTAATTCTCTTTATACCCAAATATTTTCTTATCAGGTTACTGTATGTTTCAAAGTTAAGGATGGAGGCATCGGTAGTTGCCTTATATGTAAGAAAAATACCGGTCACTAAAAATATCACTGATGCCATCCACATACCTTGATAATCGGCCATACCACTTTCTCTGACAATTTTTTCACCCATTAGTGAAATGACATAGTAAAAGATGAAGAATAAAGTGGAAATGACAAGTGGTAATCCAAGGCCTCCCTTACGTATTATGGCGCCCAGGGGAGCTCCAATGAAAAGAAAGATAAAGCATGCGAAGGCAAGGGTGAATTTCCGTTGCCATTCGATCTCAAACTTTCTCAGATTTCTTGTTTTAGCATTAATTGTATTCGCGGAACTTACAACATAGGTTCGTGCAGATCGTGCATAGGATAAGGCTGTTCCTAAAACATTGTCTTTCTCTTTGATTGTTAATTTTTCGAAAAGATTTTTATAGACTTCCGGATCGGTATTGATTTTTTTTACAGGGGGTTTTCTGGTTCTTTGCGCTACTAAAGGTCTCTCGACAATTTCATCGGGGATGACTACCGGCTTTATATCCACCAGCTTTTGTGCCCCGATTTTTGAAAATTCAGGTTTTATGGTATCAGGCTTTACATGTTGAATTTCCTGCCGGCGATAGGAAACAGTTCTTTTTCTAAAATAGTTAGTATTGACAAGAGTAGTAAGCAGTACATCCTCTTTATCACGAATATCGGAATTTATGGAGTCTTTCATTATTCCGAGTTGCTTCAAATCGAGCATGGAATAATGATTACGAAACAGGTCCTCGTCGGTACGGGTGAGTGAAAATCCTACCAGCTCAATAATAATCTGTTCTTCTTCAAAACGGTCGAAACGATGCGGGTAAGTCTTTTTCTTACGATAATTTTTTTCATCTTCCAGTTCGTTGTAGCTATAACCATTATATAAAGTGAAGATCAGATTTCTCTCATCTTCGGTAACGATCATTTTTCCTGAATCGGCAATAGTAACACTTGTATTTCCCCGACCCTGGCTATGATCGTATATTTTAATATCGTATAACATATTTGTCGAGGGATTTTTACGATCGATACGCATGCTATAGCCATCGATACCATTATAAAATGAACCGGGAAGTACTTGAATTTCGGGCCGCTGGTTACGTACATCGTAAAGCAGCGAGCGCATCTTCAGATTGGTGAAGGGAAGTACCTCATTGGCAAAAAAGAAGGCTCCTATACTGATAAAAATAACCAGGACAATCAGTGGCATCATAATACGCTGCAATGAAATTCCTGAAGATTTAATAGCTGTAAGCTCATAGAACTCTCCCATATTTCCGAATGTCATTAGTGATGACATCAGGATAGCAAGCGGCAGTGCCATTGGCACAAGGCTGGAGGAGGTATAAAGAAGCAGTTCTGCTATAACCTTAAATTCAAGGCCTTTCCCAACAAGATCATCGATATAACGCCACAGAAACTGCATGAGCAGTATGAAAAGAACGATAAAAAAGATTAGAATAAAGGGACCGATAAATGACCTAAGAACTAATAAATGTAATCGCTTCACGCCAGATAGGTTTTTCAAGAATAACGGAAATGATGGTATGAAAGTACAAAAAAACAGCAAATATTATTATGACTATGAACCAAGAACATGCTTCAATTCTGCAATCTGTGAATCCCATAGTCCAATAATATCATTTTCATCATCATCTTCATCTATAGTATCGACAATAACCAGGGCAACATCGCTGGTGAGCTCATCGACATCGATCCTGAATTCAAAGGTAGGTTCCTCTTCATCATCGATCCATTTAAACTGGATATATTGGTTTTCCTTTTTCTTTACTACCTCAGCACGTTGTTCTGAATTATCCCAGATAAAGAAATATATATTGCCCTTTAGGTTAACATCATCGGCAAACCATTCTGAGAGACCTCCGGGGGTGCTAAGTCTTGGATAAAGTACCTTAGGAGAAGAATTAAGCGTATATTCAAGTACAATTTTCTTTTTCATAATATTCGGATTTCCAACGGACCTGAGTTTTTTTCAATCTAATCAATTTCCCCTTGATAACTAATTTTCAGGCCAATACCGATTAGTCGCCTCGCAAGTGTTGTACATTAATACATATGCAATATACAAAATCATATATTGAGTGCGTGCAAATATATAAGAATTTGATTTTATCCGGCAGTTGCTGAAAAAAAATTGTCAATTTTTGAAAAGAAATCTATCTTTGCATCCGCCTCAGCGGAAACTTTAGATTAACGTTTAAGGGGATTCAGAGTTTGAAAATAACCTT
>CAZQCO010000011.1:49949-60067 GCA_964592225.1 uncultured Bacteroidales bacterium | reverse complement strand
GTAAACCGGAGTTTTCCCGGATAAGTGTCGGTTAAGTTCATCATCGACAAATTCTTTATCGTCCGGATGCACTCTTTTTTTCCATGCATCAAGACTGTCACTAATTTCATCATCATTATAGCCCAGCATGGCTTTCCACTGATGGGAGTAGAATACTTTATCGGTTTGGGCATTCCAGTCCCACACACCGTCGCCTGCACCTTCAAGGGCAAACTGCCAGCGTTCTTCACTTTCTTTTAATTCTTTATTCAACCTTGTGCTGTTTTCCTGATCAAGCAATATTTTGCCAATTAATAAAGTGGCCAGGGGATAAAATACAATAACCGAAATCCCAACGGTTTGAAAAGTATGCCACGCATTATCTTTAGGAAGCAGGAACATAAGTAATAGCATGATAATATGCACTACTATTCCAAAAAGATAGAGGCTAATCGTGTTAAGCGAGATACGATTCCTTTGCCGGGCTATATTCAAAATCAGTCCGATAGCAACGGATGAAATAATTACCGAAACGCCCATGAATGTTCCGCCACCCCCAAAAAGTATACGTGTAATAATTGCCATAGCTCCGGCAATAATACCGGCGAAGGGTCCAAAAAACAAAGCACAAAGACTTAGGACAACAGACCTTCCGTCAAAGAAAATTCCGGGAGCGAATTTAAACTGGTTGAGCATAGCAATAATAGCAATCAACCCAAAAGTGATGCCCTGGAGTATTTGACCGGTTTTACTATTTCTGTTGAAACGTGCATCAATGAAACCGGAGATAATACTGGCAGCCACCAAAACGGACAAATTGTATATAAGCTGTATGATTAACATAATCCCGGATATTTTACTTTTCCTGCCTGAGAAATAGGTTTGATTGGATTATGCTGAATCCTTTGGATGTTTTTGTTAATGGAAAGTAATGTATTTTTCAGTAATATGAGATCTTTTTGATAACTGATTAATTCATTTTCACTCCAAAATAAGCCTAGTGTGATTTTGTAAGGGGAGACGATACTCAATAGATGTATAAGTATTCTCCTGCTAAAATTGATACTGTCATTCTCTTCATTATTTTTCATGGTACTTCAGCCTTGTTTGTCAACCACGAGTATGAAAAGTATCTTTATTACTGAAAGATTAATGCCCTGTGAAAAAGACAGAGACCTGGCTTTAATTTTTTTTTATTTCGGTTATAGTATTGCTTGCTTAAGTAATTGCTTCTAATAAAGTTAAGAAAAAACTGATTATTTCAATTGATTATTACAAATGTTATTGATGCTCACTTAAAAACCTTCGCGTAATTTCCGACACATAGCATTAAAATTGAAAAAAGAATAAAACATCAGTTATAAATAGTAAAAAAAAGTAGTAACTTAATAGTTATAATGAGACCAACAGATGTAATCCTTTATTCCTGAAATTTTCTTTCAATAAAAGAATGAGTAGTAAACGCGGATTTCGAAAATCAAGGTTATTACCAGTAAACCGGGTGGCAGCAATAATTCTGTTTTGCACTGTCTTGCTATTTTGTTCTTCCGGAGTATCTAATGGCCAGGAATCCAGGTTAATGTTTGAGCATCTAACCAGCAAAGAAGGACTCTCGCACAGCGCCGTGTCATGCATTGTCGAGGATAACCACGGATATATGTGGATTGGCACCAATAGCGGGCTGAATAAATTCAACGGATATAATTTTGAAATATTTCTGAACGATCCAAAAGACAGTAAAACGATAAGTAGTAACAGAATATCAAGCCTGTTTGTGGATAGCAAGAACAATCTATGGGTGGGGACCTTGATAGGAGGGTTGAATTTATACTCGGAAGAAACCAACAGTTTTATCAGGTTTACAACTAATTCGGACGTTCCCTCCAGTATTTCGTCGAATCATATCAGAGATATTTTTGAGGATTCTAAAGGCCGCCTATGGATAGCCACAAGGGGAGGTGGATTAAACCGGTTAATAAGTATAGAAAAGGGCTTCAAAAGGTATGTTCACGATCCTGAAGATCCGGGGAGCCTGATGAACGATAATGTATTTTCCATTATTGAAGACGATCAGGTAAGTATTTGGATAGGAACAAACGGAGGTGGAATTCACCGTTATAATGAAGAGAATGACAACTTTCAGTATTTTGCATTTTCACGGCCCAATTCATTGAATCTCTCACCTGGCAGCTTTGGAGTTCGTTTATGTAATGATCACAAGGGAAATATCTGGGTGGGGACGGAGAATGAGGGATTGTACTGTTTTAGTACTAAGCATAATACTTTTAAGCATTACTTGTATGGCACATCAGATAGACATCTTAATAGCAAGGTTATTACAGGTATACTGCTCTTTAATAAAAATGAGTTATGGATATCGACTGATGGTGGGGGTATTAATAGTCTAAACCTGACAGATCAGAGGTTCTCCTACATAATAAAAAATCCTTACGATGCAACAAGTTTAAGCAACAATCAGGTTCAGTTCATTTACGAAGACTTTCAACAAAATATTTGGGTGGGCAATTATAATGGAGGATTGAATATTTATTTCAGAAACAAATGGAAATTTGAACATTATAGACAGAAATTAAATGATGAGAACAGCTTAAGTCACAATGCTGTGTTGTGTTTTGAAGAAGACTCCGACGGCAATATATGGATAGGCACCGATGGGGGAGGACTTAACCGCTTTGATCCTAAAAAGGGCACTTTTCAACATTTCAGGCACAATGAAAATAAAAGGAATTCAATAAGCGGGGATATTGTGAAATGTATAACCGAGGATAATAATGGATTGTTATGGATAGGAACCTATGAGGAGGGTCTGAACATTTACAATCGGGAAAATAATTCAATCAAACATTATAGAAACAATCCGGATGATCCTTATAGTATTTCCAGCAACCATGTCTGGTATATTTTCCAGGATAGCAGGGGAGATATGTACTTTGGTACTTTAAACGGACTCAACCGTTATGATAGGGGAAATGACCGGTTTATCAGGTTCTTCAGTAACAGTGATAAACCAAATAATATTAGCAGTAGTGGTGTTATGTGTATGTGCGAAGATAGCTTTGATAACTTGTGGATCGGGACCGATGGAGGTGGATTGAATATTATGGACAGGGAAAAAGGGACCTTCAAATTCTATATAAATATCGAAAATGATAGTACAAGTCTGAGCAATAATTTTGTTAAAGTCATAATAGAAGATTCCCAAAGGAATTTGTGGATAGGTACCATGGGAGGCGGATTAAACCGCTTCGAAAGAGCAACCGGAATATTTACGGCATATACAACTGACAATAATCTGCCGAGTAACAATATAATCGGAATAATTGAAGATGGCGATCATAATTTATGGTTGAGTACCAGCAATGGAATATGCCGGTTCAATTATTTGACCCTGGAGGTCAGGAACTATAATATGGATGACGGACTTCAGGATATGGAATTTATTTACTCATCCTTTTTGAAAGCCGGAAACGGTGATTGCTATTTTGGAGGTATTAATGGTTTCAACAGGTTCAGACCGAAAAAATTATCGGATAATTCACACATACCACCGGTAGTCCTGACCAATTTTTATTTATTTAACAGGAAAGTTGAGATTGGGGGCCAGGATGGAATATTAAGAACATCGTTAAGTAATACAGATGAAATAAAACTGAGTTATAATCAGAATGTTTTCGGTATTGAGTTTGCGGCTCTCGATTATACTTCGCCAAAAAATAATCGTTACAGGTATAGGATGGAGAATTTTGATAAAGAATGGATAGAGGTGGATGCTGATCATAGAATGGCGACCTATACAAACCTTAATGCCGGTGAATATATATTTAAAGTCATAGCCTCGAACAATGATGATATTTGGAATGATATAGGAACTTCAATCAAAATAATTATTTCACCTCCGTTCTGGCAAACCTGGTGGTTTAGGATCGCTGTAGTAATGGTTTCATTGGCTGCTATACTTGCAATTTTTTTCATCAGGATGGCACAAATTCGAAAACGAAATATTTACCTTAAAAAAGAGGTTCAAAAAAGAACCAAAGAATTGAATACAAAGAATAAACTCCTGGTCGAACAAACCATGGAACTTAATGAAACCAATGTTCTAATGGAAGAGAGGCAGCAACAAATTGAAGAACAGGCTGAAGAAATAAGTACGGCTAATGAACAGCTTGTTACAACAAATGATAAGCTGAGTGAATTGAATGCGATGAAGGATAAGTTTTTCTCTATCATCGGGCACGATCTGAAAAATCCGATTAATGTCATCATGGGTTTCTCTGAAATGCTTAAAATGCGGATTGCAGAATTATCTGTTGAAAAGCGCGATCTCTATATTGATAACATTTTCATCTCAGCTACGAAGACTTATAATTTGCTTGAGAATATACTGGATTGGGCCCGATCGCAAAGCGGTCATATGGTAATTCAGCCAGAAAGCACTGACCTGATCCAATTGATTAGCTCCAATATTCAACTACTTAAGGAGCAGACCCAGGAAAAACAAATTACGGTTTCGACTGAGTATCCGGAAGTAATTAAAAAAGCTTTTTGCGACGGTAATATGACTGATACTATTATCAGAAACCTGTTGAGTAATGCAATTAAATTTACTCAAACTGGTGGTAAAATTACAGTTATTGTAACGATCGATGAAAAATCAAAACTGATTAAAACAGTGGTTTCCGATACAGGTATTGGTATTCCTTCGGAAAAAATCAATAAACTGTTTTCTTTAGATCGTTCCTTCTCTACAGAAGGGACATCGGGTGAAACAGGAACCGGACTTGGATTGATAATGTGTAAGGAATTTGTCGAAAAAAACGGTGGTTCTATTGGTGTTGAAAGTGTAATCGACAAGGGATCGAAGTTTTATTTTACCTTGCCTGTAGATAGATGACCATGGATATTTTACTGTTTATAAGGTTTTTTGCCTTTCTGGTTTATTGTTATCTTACGGTATTTGTGCTCTGGAAAGACCCAAAATCTATACTTAACAGGGTTTGTGCGGCTTTTCTTGCTTCACTTGCTATGTGGGTTTTTGCAGATTTTTTTGTTCTGGATATAAATACTTCCAAAGATACAGCATTATTATTAACCAATATCAGTGCTATAGGCTGGTGCAGTTTCAGCAGTTTCTTATTCTGGCTCTCTCTTATTTTTTCAGAAAAGAAAAAAATATTAAGAACAAAGTTTATTTATCCGTTAATCTTTATTCCTCCCGCTTTATTTATTTCCATGCAGTGGGCAGGTTCTTTATTAAGAATTCTTAATAAAGAATCATACGGCTGGTCAGTAAATTGGTCGGACTCAATCTGGTCTTATCTTTTTTTCATTTATTATCTTTCATTCATAATTGCATCACTTTACTTGATTCTTGATTTTAAGAAAAAAACAAAAGAATTGAATCAAAAAAAGCAGGCGGGAATAATCTTTACTAGTGTATTAATTTCTCTTATTCTCGGCTCTTTAACCGATGTATTGCTTCCAAATCTGAATATTAAAAGTATACCTCCTATGGCCAATCTTTTTACTCTCGTTTGGGCGGCAGGTTTAGTATACGCTATTGACAGATATAAGCTTATGACCATTACACCGGCTGTAGCGGCAGAGAAAATTATTTCTACTATGGCCGATTCCCTGGTTTTACTTGATAAGCAGGGAGAAATAGTTTTTGTGAATAAATCGTTAATAGATTCATCTGGTTACCATAAGAATGAATTGAAAAAAAAATCGATTGACATACTTTTTAAAGAAAAGGATTTTAAAGGTATTCTCTTAAATAAAGCCGCTAAAGGTGAGGATATTAGAAATAGTGAGTTAAATATTGAAACAAAAAACGGGATAAGAATTCCAGTACTCTTTTCCAGTTCGAACGTTAAAGACAACGCTGGTGGTCTTGCAGGTATTGTCTGTATTGCTAAAGACATCACTGAGCGTAAAAAGACGGAGATGGACCTTAAGATACAAAATGAAGAAGTACTGCAACAGTCCGAAGAACTTACCGCGCAAGCCGAAGAGATTCACGTTCATGTCGAAAATCTCAGGGAAGCCAATGAGCTCTTAATCGATGAACAACGAGTAATTGAAATGCAATCCAAACAGTTGAAGGAGGTTAACGAACAACTTACAATTCTTAATACCACCAAGGACAAGTTTTTTTCCATAATTGCCCATGATCTGAAAAATCCGTTTAATTCTATCCTGGGTTTTTCTGAGATGCTTTATTTTAAATACGAGAAACTATCTGAAGATAAAAAACATAAATACATCGAAGCAATCCATTTATCTTCAAAAAAAGTGTTTGAATTACTTGAAAATCTTTTACAATGGGCAAGAACACAAACAAAAAATATTGCATTTCACCCTGAAGAGTTTGAACTTAAAGAAGTTGTTGTTAGTAATATTGAACTCATGAAGGAATTACTAGAGAAGAAGCAGATAATTATTAATAATAACCTGCCTGAAGATATAAAAATCTATGCCGATCAAAACATGATAAAAACAGTAATTAGAAATTTATTAAGCAATTCAATAAAATTTACTGAAAAAGGGAAAATTACTATTGATTTGAGCGTAAATAGTGATTTTTGTAAAGTTATGATTTCGGACACTGGTATTGGAATCCCCGATTCTGAGCTGGAATCAATATTTGAAATTGGTTATTCAAAATCTACTCCAGGCACACATGACGAATCAGGTACCGGTTTAGGCTTAATTATTTGTAAAGAATTTGTCGAAAAAAACGGTGGTTCTATTGGTGTTGAAAGTGTAATCGACAAGGGATCGAGGTTTTATTTTACCTTGCCTTTGGCGACAGAATAAAAGCATCCTGTTACTATTTAAATTAAAAAATCCTTATTTAAATATAATTTAACAATCTCTGAATTTTTAATTTCAACGGATATTCCGGTATTTAATCCGCCCCGATTACAGATTGTGAGAAATTTCTGTTCTAAAGCGGATTGACCCTGCTTAGATTCACTTATTTTTGTTTTTCATTAATTGGTGAATCTTAGTCGTATTTTTTAATCAAAGAGATTTATAGATTTATCAGCTTAGATTCAATGCAGAATATACTTGTTACCGACATTAAGTACCTGAAAGGCATGGGCCCGAAAAGAGCCGAACTCTTTGCAAAAGAATTGGGTATATATACTGTCGGTGATCTCCTGCGTCATTATCCATACAAATACATCGACCGTACCAAGATCTATCCCATTGCTGAAATTGATACTTCACAGACCTATATCCAATTGCGCGGGCGTATAACCTCATTTCGTAAAGAAGGGGTAAAATACCGGCAGCGCCTTGTTGCCACGTTCAGCGATACTACCGGATCCATCGAATTGATCTGGTTTCAGGGAATTAAGTGGGTCGAGAAGAATTTTGAACCGGGTATTGAATATATTGTGTTTGGCCGTCCTGCATTGTATGGGCGAAAGTATACCATTGCCCACCCTGAAATGGAAAGGGCCGCATCATTCGAAACCTCTATAGGAACTTCCCTATATCCACAGTACAGTCTTACCGAAAAATTGCGCGGACAATATATAAGTTCCAAAACATTTCATAAACTTATTACCACTCTCTTTCAGCAGGATAATCTGATTATCCCGGAAAGCCTGCCCGGTTATCTGGTTAAAAAACTACGATTAATTCCTCTGGCTGAAGCCTTAAAGAAAATACATTTTCCTACCGATTCCAACGATATTAAAAAAGCACAGCACCGGTTAAAATTTGAAGAACTTTTTGCCATCCAGCTAAAAATATTAAAACTGAAATTCGGACGGAGCGAGCAGTTTAAGGGATTTAATTTCAGCAAAGTAGGCGACTATTTCAATACATTTTACAGGCAAAATCTGCAATTTGAGCTAACGGAAGCACAAAAACGGGTCATGCGTGAAATACGGGCCGACCTGGGTTCCGGCAAACAAATGAACCGCTTGTTACAGGGCGATGTAGGAAGTGGCAAAACACTGATTGCTCTCATGTCAGTACTTATTGCTCTCGATAATGACTACCAGACCTGTTTGATGGCACCTACCGAAATTCTGGCTATGCAACATTACAATACACTCACCGGATTGTTAACAGGCATTAATGTTAATGTAAAGCTCCTGACAGGCTCTACGCGCAAAAAGGAACGTGAGGCTATTTCACGGGAATTACTCGATGGCTCGCTGCAACTTCTCATAGGGACCCATGCTTTACTGGAAGATACGGTGCAGTTTGCCAACCTGGGGCTGGCCATTATCGATGAGCAGCACCGCTTTGGAGTGATGCAGCGGGCGCGCTTATGGAAAAAAAATACCCAACCTCCGCATGTTCTGGTAATGACAGCAACCCCCATACCCCGCACGCTGGCTATGACCCTGTATGGCGATCTGGATGTGTCGGTGATAGATGAAATGCCACCGGGAAGAAAACCCATACAAACCACTCATTACTACGAGTCGAAACGTCTGATGATGTATGGTTTCCTAAGGAACCAGATCGATCGCGGGCAACAGGCATTTATAGTTTATCCTCTGATCGAGGAATCGGAAAAACTGGATTATATAGCGCTGGAAGACGGATATGCCGGTGTTACTGAATTCTTCAAACCTCCCGGTTACACGGTAGTATGTGTACACGGTCGCATGAAAACCCCGGATAAGGAATACGGTATGCGATTGTTTACAGAGGGTAAGGCCCAAATTATGGTAGCTACCACTGTAATTGAAGTGGGAGTCGATATTCCGAACGCTTCCATTATGGTCATTGAAAGTGCCGAACGCTTTGGCCTTTCCCAACTACACCAGCTTAGAGGACGAGTGGGCAGGGGTGCCGATCAGAGTTACTGCATACTGATGACAGGCTATAAGCTCTCCAACGAAGCGAAAAAAAGAATCGATACCATGATACAGACCAACGATGGATTTGAAATAGCTGAAACCGACTTAAAACTTCGCGGACCGGGCGATATCGAGGGAACGCAGCAAAGCGGAGTTCCTTTCGACCTGAAGATCTCGAACCTGGCTCGCGACGGACAGATGGTTCAGTATGCCCGGGATATAGCCGAACAGGTGCTGGAGGAAGATCCAAAACTCGCAGATCCGAAAAACAATTTACTGCTTAACATGCTGCAAGGCATGCGAACTACTCAGTTCGACTGGAGTGATATAAGTTAAAAAGTTACCCAAGTACCCTGACAGGGTACTAAAACCCTGTCAGGGTTTCAATTAAAGATACTCAATCAACTCACCATCTATTTTGAATTGCATAGTATGATACTGAACAAAGTTTTCCCGGTCTCCAAACCATTCTAATACTTGTTCACGTTTCAATAGTGTAGGTTGATCGCTGAGTATAGTCTTGTATGAGCTAAATTTCCAATTTTCAGGATTATCTGCTAAGTGGTGATGCATAGGATTGCGGTGAATATAATAAATTACCTGTTTGAGATATTCTTCACTGGTTATTCTCCTCCTTCTAAAAGGACGTTGAAACAGGCCTCCCGTGCGTCCTGTTTTTTTATTAAACCATTGGGCATAAGCATTGAATAGATGACTTAGGGGAAGAGATAAATTAATTGGTCCATTTGATGGCATGTTCCGACCGGAGGTTTGAGTGTTAACAGCATTGGTTTTATGATCATGCATGAATAATAAAAAATGAAAATGATTTGGAAGTAAACAATATGCAAGTATATCTGTCTGTTGAGTCAGATACTTTTTGCTTAGTTCTAAGAACTTGTAATAATGTTCGTCCTCTTTAAAGATCTTTTCTTTGTTATTGCCACGGTTATATATATGATAATAATAGTCAGGCTCTATAATATCGATTTCCATAATAAATAAAAATTCAGTATTGAACAATTAAAATTAAAAAACTATTTTAGAATAAAGTTACCCTGACAGGGTATCAAAACCCTGTCAGGGTTTCTCAAGACCTACCCAACCGAAAAACAGATTACTGCTTAAAATGCTACAAGGCATGCGAACCACACAGTTCGACTGGAGTGATATAAGTTAAAAAGTTACCCATACTCTGACAGGGTACCAAAACCCTGTCAGGGTTTCTCAAAACCTACCCAACCGAAAAACAGATTACTGCATAACATGCTGCAAGGCATGCGAACT
>CAZQCO010000011.1:45832-49849 GCA_964592225.1 uncultured Bacteroidales bacterium | reverse complement strand
ACCTACCCAACCGAAAAACAGATTACTGCATAACATGCTGCAAGGCATGCGAACTAGGCAATACGACTGGAGTGATAGAAGTTAAAAAGTACCCTGACAGGGTTTCTTAAAAGCTACTGAATTAAATAACACTATTTTTTGTATTATTACTAATGATTTATTTAAGAACGAATTGTTATATATACAAAATGCTGCATCATTTCAGTGATTTTTACTGCTTTTTTAACGATGGCGATACGGAGTTGACCTTGCGAATTAACTGGGATCACTTTTATATTTTCTCGGGAAATTATCAGGTTCACGATATCTGGCAGAATTCAGATCTGGGAATAACAAAAGAACTTATGAACTTTACTTTAGGTAGTCACGATGTAATATTGTTGAGATTGATTAAATCTCCCTGATGATGGTCTATCAATATTTTAGATATAATAATCAAATCTATTCAGCAACCATAGTCATTTCCTTATCTTTCAGAAGACTGACCGGTTTTACTTCATAAAAATTATTTCGAATAAGGTCTTTACCCTGAATGACTATGGGAATGTAATGTTCCCCATAACCCCTGGCGCCACCTTTTGATCCGTTTCTTTCTACCAGCACTGATTGCCTCCTGCCAATAAATCGCTGGCGGTAATCGAGTTTCATTTTATCTGATAATTCTCTGATGATTGCACTCCGCTGATTCTTTATCTTTTCACTCACCTGTTCGGGCAACTTGTCGGCGCGGGTACCGGTTCGCCTGGAATATTTAAAGGTATGTATGTGGCTGAATCCAACTTGTTTTATAATATCGCAGGTTTCCTGAAATTCCGCTTCTGTCTCCCCGGGAAAACCTACAATAATATCGGTAGTAAAATTAAAATCGGGATACTTCAGCCGGAATTTTCCGATGATATTCAGATATTGTTCAACTGTGTATAACCGGCGCATGTGCATCAACACTTTATCGGAACCACTTTGCAGGCAAAGATGCAGATGGGGGCATAACTTCGGATTTTCGAAAAGAGCGATTAATTTATCCGTAAAACCCTCAGGCTCGATCGAAGAGATTCGTACCCTGAACTCGCCCGGTAAATCGATTATTTTTTCAACCATTTCGTCGAATTGCAAACCCTCATGATTATATCGGCTGATATTTACACCTGTAAGAATTATCTCTTTATTGCCCAGATCCAATAATTGACGGATATTTTTGAAAATATCCTCCGGTGGCCGGCTGACAGCTCTGCCTCTGACAGAAGGAACAATGCAGTATGTACAGTAATTATCGCAACCATCCTGTATCTTCACTGCGCTGCGTGTATGGAAACCTTTTTCAACCACGCTGTAATTAAATACATTTTCAGGAAGCGTATTTGGTTCCGGAATTTCTCCCCTGAAGTGTGCATCAACAACAGATGAAATCGAACTCTTACGCTTATTGTCGATGATATAGGTAATATCGTTCCGGTTTAGTAAATACTCATGTTGGTTGGATACCATGCAGCCTGTGACCACAAGAACAGAATTTGCATCGTTCGTACGCAAAGCCTGATTGATGGTGTATTTAGATTTTCTATCGCCCTGATTGGTAACTGTACAGGTATTAACAACATATACATCGGCTTTTTCATTAAAACCAACAATATCATAGCCTGCCTTATGAAAATCAGTGATCAGTGAATCGGTCTCAAACTGATTAAGCCTGCATCCCAGGGTTTTAAAAGCCACTTTTCGTTTCATGCTTCAGTCAGTTCCTCAGAATATATTTTTAAGAGTACACCTTCAGTGGAGAAATCAGCTGCCGATGTAATTTTAACATCCGTAAAACTACCAGCGAGTTTCGTATTTTCAGATGCAAAACGTACAATAATTCTTCCCTCGGTGAGCCCCGACCAATAACCCTTCTTGCGATCCTGATGCGTCACCAGTACTTTATAGGTCTTACCAATCATCGAATTATTATGCTGCAGGGAATGCTCCTGAAGCAGCGTACTCAAATTATGCAGGCGTTCTTTTTTAATTATGTGGGGAACATCATCCTCCCAACGTGAACTAGCTGCCCCGGGGCGCGAGGAGTAGCGGGCAATA
This sequence comes from uncultured Bacteroidales bacterium, assembly GCA_964592225.1. Classification (GTDB taxonomy): domain Bacteria; phylum Bacteroidota; class Bacteroidia; order Bacteroidales; family UBA10428; genus UBA10428. The sequence goes on along the minus strand of CAZQCO010000011.1, from coordinate 47,776 downwards.
TATGCCATATTAAACCGAAATTCCTCCATTGCTTTCCGGGTATTCATGAATTGCTCTCCGGTTTCGCCGGTAAAACCAATGATAATATCTGTGAATACGGTAGCGGTTGGAAGGTATTTCTTTATCGATTTCATTATGTTGCGAAAGTCATTCAGGCTATGATTACGGTTCATCCGGATTAGAACTTTATCGTCGCCTGATTGCATAGGAAGGTGTATTTGTTTTGCCAGGCATCTGTGCTTGCTGATAACCTGAAATACTTCGTCGTTCATATCTCGCGGGTGTGGCGATGTGAAATAAACCCAGAATTCTTTTCCTGATCTATCACCCATTTCACCAATCTGTTCAAGCAAGGAGGCAAAACTGATTTCCTCTCCCTTTTTATCCTTGCCATAAGAATTAACATTCTGCCCGAGCAGGGTAATTGATTTATAACCTCTGGTTACCAGATCTGTTATCTCGTCAATAATTTCCTTGCTTGGCCTCGAAATTTCACGCCCACGGGTATAGGGTACGGCACAAAATGTACAGAACTTATCGCAGCCATTCTGGATGGGAATAAAGGCTTCGAAAGTCGAGAGGTAATGAGGTTCTACATGCCAGAATTCCGAGATTGTGGTTTCAGGCAATTTCATCTGAATGGCTCGTCCTGCAATAGTCTTCTTATTATTAAAAATCAGAGTTTTAAAATCGGGTTGAATTGATTGATGGAGAAAAAGCTCACCGGAGGTTTCCTGCTCTTTGCTCAAAGAATATGGAGTAACAATACCATATGTACGGAGCATTTCAGGAAATTGTTGTAGCTCGCTGATTTGAAAGATCAGATCGAAAAGTTTTAGAAATTTTTCACGATCGGATGGAAGAACACAACCTGTGACAAAGGTAACCAGGTTTTTCCTGCCCTTCCAGGAATTCCATCTGTTGATCCGTGTATATACTTTATCAATAGCTTTTTGGCGCACTGAACAGGCAATAATTCCCAGCAAGTCAGCCTCCTCTTCACTATCGGTGCTACTATAACCCATTTTTTCGATTACCGAAGCAATGCGTTCACTGTCCGATTTATTCATCTGACAACCCAGTGTAACTAAATGATAATTCATGCTGCTGATCTGATTCATCCTACTTTAATAAAATTCAGGGACAAATTTAAAAATAGACTTCGGTTTTTATATGATCTGCATTGAATTCACCTGAGATGAGCAGGTCATAAACTTCATAAATCATATCACAATTGCCGCAAAGATAAATCAAAGTGCCGGATTGCATGAATATAAGAAGTTTTTATTATTTTGTACCACGTAAACTGGATCTATATAACCCATATTGTGGTGAAACTAAACCTTAACCCAAAAGTACTGGCTGTCTGGAAATGGTTAGTTTATTTTTTCAAAAAAGTATTTATAGTATTAGGTGTAATAACTTTTCTCGCTATTATATTCAGTTTTACCGACTATCCTTTTTGGGCCTATTACTGGTTGGGGACTCATAATTCCGAGCTTGAATCTCCGCCTGATATTGTTGTGTTGATGGGTGGGGGAGGAATGCCCAGCCCCGATGGCTTGATCCGATGTTATTATGCTGCTGAAATTGCACATATATATCCCCGGAGTAGAGTGATTATTGCTATTCCGGCCGACACGGCACAGAAAGAATATTCACCGGAATTACTTATGGGAGAAGAATTAAAAATGAGGGGTATTGATAGCGTTAGGATACTGTATGAAAAAGAAGGATTTAATACCCGTACTCAGGCACTCAATATTTTTAATATGCTTGGAAAAGTTGCAGCTGACAGTCTTGCTTTGCGAATAGTGACATCTCCCGAACATATGTTTCGCTCTGTCGCTACATTTCGAAAAATTGGTTTTTCCGAGGTAGGAGGGGCTCCATCCTTTGAAGAAGATATTGAAGAATCACTTTTGGTTGAGAAGAAAAAAATAT
>CAZQCO010000011.1:5076-45732 GCA_964592225.1 uncultured Bacteroidales bacterium | reverse complement strand
ATGGTGTTTGAGAATTGTCTTTGTGAGCTGGGAAGAAAATGGCTTAACAAATTGACTTTCGAAACATCATACGATCGTATTGAACATGAGCTTAATCTGACTGATGAGCTGCGACAGATATTACTTTTTGAAGAGAATTTTCCGCAGGAGAATTATATTGATGTTACCTCATGCCTGAACAAAATCAGGGCGGAAGGGTCGTACCCAGATGTGACGGAACTGAATGATTTACGCAAATCGATTGCTACAATTAAAGAGTTAGAGCGATTCTTCCGGTCTCCGGAGAATAAAGAAAAATACAGTGCGATTTGTGAAGAGGTATCAGGATTGCAGTATTTCCCGTTTATAGGTGAGCAAATTGATACAATTCTGAATAAGCAGGGTATTGTCAAGGATAATGCATCATCTGAATTGAAACATATCCGTAATCAGATAAAACAAAAACAGATACAGGTAACGCGCCGTTTGCAGAATATTCTTAAAACGGCCCAACAAGATGGACTGGCAGATGTGGATGCTGAGATCACTTTACGAAGTGGCAGGCCTGTTATTCCCATTGCAGCAGGAAATAAACGAATGATGAACGGGTTGATACATGATGAATCCGCATCGGGGAAAACCGTATTTATTGAACCGGGAGCCGTAGTGGAGTTAAATAACGAATTGCGTGAACTGGAATATGCCGCGAGAAGGGAAATCATAAAAATACTTGTGTCGTTTGCCAATGAAATACGTCCCTACCTCGATGATTTAATTTTGGCTTACGATTCACTCGGACAAATTGATTTCCTTCGGGCAAAAGCAAAATTAGCTCTTAAGATAAATGGTATCAGACCTATTTTAAAGAAAACTTCAGGCTTTATTTGGAAAAATGCCGTACATCCCTTGCTCTATCTTTCTCATACCGCCGAAGGAAAGGAAGTTGTCCCTCTCGATATTGAGCTTGAGGAGAAGAACCGGATACTGGTGATTTCGGGACCCAATGCGGGAGGGAAATCGGTTTGCCTTAAAACGGTGGGGCTCATACAATATATGTTGCAATGCGGCTTATTGTTACCTATGAAGGAAAACAGCGAAACATGTCTTTTCAATAATTTATTTATTGATATTGGAGATGAGCAATCGCTCGAGAACGATTTGAGCACCTACAGCGGTCATTTGCTTAATATGAAGCAATTGATCAAATCGGCCGATGAACACACTCTTGTTCTTGTGGATGAATTCGGAACGGGAACTGAGCCTGCGCTGGGCGGAGCAATTGCTGAAGCTATCCTGGATGAAGTTAATACTAAAGGAGTTTTTGGTGTTGTCACGACTCATTATGCCAATCTTAAGCACTTTGCTTCGGAAACTCCCGGTATTATCAATGGGGCCATGCTTTTTGATACGCAAAAGATAAAACCACTCTACCGGTTATCCATTGGAGAACCTGGTAGCTCTTTTGCAATAGATATTGCACGGAGTATAGGTTTACCGGAAGAAATACTTATAAAAGCATCCGAGAAAGTGGGCGGGCATTACATTAATTACGAGAAGCATCTGCGCGAGATAATTCGTGATAAAAAGTATTGGGAAGAAAAGCGGCAAAAAATCCGGAAAGTTGAGAGAACACTCGATGAATTGTATGCGAAGTACAGCAGCGAAATAGAAGATATTCAGAAAGAAAGAAAACGAATTTTGGCAGAGGCCAGGGAAGAAGCACAGGCAGTGATAAAAGAAGCAAACCGTACTATTGAGCGTACCATACGCGAAATTAAGGAAAGCCATGCTAACAAGGAAAAGACACGTGATGCCAGGGAACAACTTACAGCTTACCAGCAGCAATTGAGTAATTCAGAATCGCTTTCAGACGATTTTGATAAAAAAATCGATGAATTACAAACAGCAGGAAAGCGGCTTTCCGAGCATAGCGAAGAATTAAGCGAGTCGAAGGTAAATACAAGAAAGAAGAAGAAGATAAAAGAGGTCCGGGAGTTACAGGTGGGTGATCAGGTTCGTTTAATAGGTCTCGATACGGTTGGAGAGGTTCTTGAAATTCATGAGAAAACCCTGTTAGTGGCCTTCGGCAGTATGATAACTTCTGTGGAGCATGTAAAAGTTGAACCGGCTGAAAGAGGAGTGATTGTAAGAAGTGAGAAAAAGAGAACAATACTTTCGGAAGATATTCAGCAGCGCAAGCTAAACTTTAAACCGGAAATCGATATTCGGGGCATGAGGGGTGATGAAGCGATAGCAAAGGTTCAGACATTTATCGACGATGCCGCCTATATCGGAGCCAGGAATTTAAAGATATTGCATGGCAAAGGGAATGGCATCCTGCGGCAACTTATCCGGGATTACCTCAGAACACTTAATTTCATAAAAACAATTGGCGATGCCCATGCCGATCGGGGTGGGGCAGGAATTACTATAGTTGAACTTGATATATGAGAATGTTATCTTACTGAATTATTAAGCTATAACGGGACCCTCTAAATATCTGGTTTTTAAAAAATAGTTGCAAATAAATGAAACAATATTTATCTTGCCAACAATTAAAACGACCTTCTGATGGAGAACGCCGAAAATCCAAAAAGAGTAGGCAAAATCTAATACCCCCGATAGAATGAAAAAAACTTTATCTTTTTTAGCTCTTACCCTTACCACCTTGCTTATTTTCAACTCATGTAAAAAAGAAGAAACCGACGACCGCGATGCTTTTGAAGGAACATGGTTAGTTTCAGAGACATGGTCTAATCCTTCTCAAGCAGGTACTGATTCTTATGATATTATAATTACGAAATCGTCTTCTACAAGTAATGGTATTATAATTTCTGGACTTGGTGGTTTAGCTTATAGTTTTACTGTTAACGCCACAGTTAGCGGGACTGCTTTAACAATTACAAATCAAACAATTAACTCGATGGGTGATTTATGGAATATCTCCGGATCGGGAAACATCAGTGGAAATACATTGATATTTAATTATTATGTACTAGATGGCTGGACAGGTTCTTGTACTTGTAGTAAGAGATAAGAAAAGTATAATACATTTTTTCTCTGGCTGCTCATTGGGCAGCCTTTTTTTGTTCAAAGATTTCTATATTGCACAAGTATTAACAGGGAGGAACGTTATTAATATGATATTTTATTAATCGATTTCCAATGATTGTAATCTATACTCCTGAACTATCTTTAAGGATTCAGTATGCATTTAAGCTGGTTTTTTCAGAAGTATTGGGTGTGGAGTATAGTATTTCAACTGACCTTAACACCTTCATAAATACCGAGGGCGGACGTATTAATTATTCTCAGAATAAACTTAGTGGAATTATTGGAATTAATCCTTCAGGCTTACTGGAAGAAAAGAGTATTAAAAACTGGAATCCCTTGGTTGGAAAATGGGAAGAATTGCCGGTAATATTTGCCAATGATGATCATTCTGTACCCTTCGATATTTTCTCAGCTGTCTTCTTTCTTGTTACCCGCTACGAAGAATATCTGCCATTTAATCCCGACCAATACGGGCGCTTCATGGCAGAAGAGAGTCTGTCCTGTAAAAACGGATTCCTTCGTTTTCCTATAGTTGATTTGTGGTGTAAAAAACTGGCTACAGTATTAAAGATCAACAATCAGTGTAAGAACCTGTCAGAAAATAACTACAGGTTTCGCCTCACGATTGATATCGATTATCCCTGGCTGTTCAGGAATAGGGGATGGTTATATGCTTCGGGTTCTCTGATGAGAGAATTAGTACGATTTAATTTTTCACAGTTTACGGAAAGGCTAAAAGTGCTGACTGGTTACAATCCTGATCCGGCGGATAACTATGATTTTATTTCTGAAACCTGGGATGAACCTGATCACCCTGTGCAATACTTCATTCTATGCAGACATAAGGGAAAATTGGATCCTAACCGTTCGGTAAACAGGAAAGTATTTCATTGTTTGATTCAAGAGCTCGATACAACGGGAAGAGTGGGTATACATCCATCTTTTGTATCAAGGACATCGGATAATAAGCTTAAACAGGAGATATCCTATCTGTCGGGAGTATTGAAGAGAGATATTATATCAAGCCGGCAGCATTTTCTCTGCCTGAAATTTCCGGATACCTATCTGAATCTTATTAAATTCGGAATAAAAGAAGATTACTCTATGGGCTATAGTTCCCAAACAGGTTTCAGAGCCGGAATAGCACGTTCTTTTAATTTTTTCGATTTAATCAACAACAAAGAAACGGGATTACGGGTATTTCCTTTTCAGGTTATGGATCGCACTTTACTTTCCTATATGAAATTATCGCCGGATGAGGCCTTAAAAGAATTCGAATATTATACCGGACTGATTCGTAGCATCGGCGGTGAATTTATATGCCTCTGGCATAATGATAGTTTGAGTGATAGGGGTGAGTGGCAGGGCTGGAAAAACGTTTTTAAAAAGATGATTGATATGAATTCGTAGTATGATCAGGTACTTAAAGCATAATGATATTGATAAAAAACTATGGGATCAGTGCATTTCCAATGCCGGTAACCATTTAGTGGATTCCTTGTCATGGTATCTTGACATCACATGTCCCGGCTGGTCTGCCTTGATTTTTGATAATTATAAAACTGTTATGCCTTTGCCTGTCCGACGGAAATTTGGCATAAACTATATATTCAAACCATTGTTCATACAGCAATTGGGTTTATTTGGCAACAATATTTCAGAAGAGATGCTGAGTTCTTTTCTCAGCCATTTACCTGATGAAATTAAATTGGCCGATATAGTATTGAATGAGAGCAATAAGCCTGAGGTCGGCAGGTATAAAATGATCAGGAACAAGAATTACAAGCTTGATATCCATCAGGCATACTCAAAAGTTCAACAGCAATATCATAGAAATTGCCATCGAAATATAAAAAAAGCAGTATCAGCCGGACTTAAATTTACTCCTTCCATAACTCAAAGAGAATTTATCGATTTAGTTGAAAAGCAGATACAAAATCAGGTTAAAACATATGGGACAAAAGAAAAAAATCAATTCCGGATTCTGCTGAAAGAAACACTCAACAGAGGAGCAGGTGAACTGGTTGGAGTTCATGATTATGCAGGTAATATAATGGCAGCGGGATTTTATCTGTTTTCATATGACAGACTTATGTTCAAGATATGCGGTTCTACTTCGGAGGGTAAAAACAATCAGGCCATGTATTTGCTTATCGATGAGCAAATAAAAAGATATTCGGGAAAATTTAAATGGTACGATTTTCAGGGTTCCAATATAGAGGGAATAGCTTATTTTAATTCCACATTTGGTGCGTTACCACAGATATACTATACTTTGCATATAAATAAACTACCTAATGGTATAAAGATATTGACCGGCAAAAATTAAACTTCTGATAATGACTAGATGTTTTAAAAATCAGAGTTGCAGGAAAATATGAAAGGATGAATCGATATAAAAAAGTATTTTTCAAAACTGTATCCCCTCTATCAGCAATAATTCGGGAAAAGAGACTAAAATCATTGCTTAAAAATCAGGTAATACTTCCTCTTTATCATGCTGTAAACAACATAGCTCCATCGCATTTAAAATATTTATACCGGGTTAAAAGTGTCGACGAATTCAGAAAAGATGTTGAGGGCTTATTAAAAATTGCCCGTCCTGTATCACTAGGTGAGATTATTGAAAATGCCAGAAACAGGAAAGCCTTTATCGAACCTGTTTTTCACTTCACCTTCGACGATGGATTGCGGGAATTTCATGATATTGTTGCTCCTGTTTTGCTTGAAAAAGGCATAACGGCAACCTGTTTTTTAAACAGTGCCTTCATCGATAACAAAGAGATGTTTTATCGCTTAAAAAGCAGTTTGTTAATTGAAAAACTTCACAACACAGTATCAGGATCATCTCATTGGAGCAATTATCATGAGTGGCTAAGGAAAAATAACTTAAAGCAAACCTATTATCAGAAGGTACTGCTTTCAATCCAATATAATTCCAGGCATTTGATCGATGAACTGGCTGATATATTGGAAGTTGATTTTAAGGATTTTCTTGCCGCTGAGAAACCCTATTTAAGTTCAAATCAGATAGAGGATCTTATTAAAAAAGGATTTACATTTGGCGCGCATACCATCGATCATCCCGATTTTCAATATTTATCGGAGGCTGAGCAATTTGATCAGACCAGCAGGAGTGTGGATCTGATTTGTAAAAGATTTAATTTGGATTACAAAGTTTTTTCTTTTCCATATACCGATGCATATGTGAATACTTCCTTTTTTAAAAAGTTGAATGAAGAAAAAATTGTTGACCTTACTTTCGAGTGTGCTGGTATGAAGAAAGATTCAATTATAACTAACTACCAGCGTATTCCTATGGAAATTTATAGTGATTCGGCATTTGGCATTTTAAAGAAGGAAATAGTATATAATAAAATGCTTGGTTTTTTTGGGAAAAATATAATTTTCAGAAGCTGAATTCTTGATATAATTAAAGATAGAGAAGCGTGAACTTGGAGATTAAATCAATAAAAGTTGGAGAGCTGGTAAAATATATACAGACTGATGAATTTTTACAGGCTGATTTTATACCTATCAGCATCAAAAGGGCCATTTCTCATGCGATGAATCCAAGAGCTGATAAAAAAGATGATGCGCTTCTACTGGCATTTGATTCATCCAAGTTTGTTGGCTACCTGGGTCTTCTGCCGGATATCTGCTTTAATAATGATCGGCCGGAAAAGGTTTACTGGATATCCTGTATGTGGATACTACCGGAGTATAGGAGGAAAGGCATAGCAGTAAAGTTGCTTGAGATGGCTTATGAAATTTGTCAGGGAAACATTTTTATTACGAATTATATTCCCCGCTCAAAATCGGCTTTTCTTAAAACTGCGAAATACTATGAATTTACAAATCTGAATGGTATAAGAGCCTATCTGCTATTCGATTTCAAACATATTCTGGTAAACAAATATCCGGGATTTAAGATCCTTCATCCTTTATTGTTTTTATTCGATAAAACACTCAATGTATTTTGTTTACTAAGACTATATTTTCTTTTACAGCATATCCAGCCTGTAAATCGTTATATTTCAATAAATTATATTAATAAGAATATAGAGGAATTTATCAATGCAAATGTAAACGGATCGTTATTTAAACGTAAAGCTGAAGATTTTCAGTGGATCATTGATTTCCCGTGGATAAAGAATAAAAAAGACAATGAAATTGATTTAGAAAAATATCACTTCTCCCAGTACAGCAAGGATTTCAGACAATGGGTCATTAAAATTTCCGATACCTACGAAACCATAATAGGATTTTTAATCCTTACTCAACATAAAGGAGTTTTAAAAACGCCCTACATCATTGCCGATAATAGTTTGATACCTGATATAGTTATTTTTCTTCTGAAACTTATGACAGAAAACAAAGTATCGACACTGGTCAGCCACCATGCACAACTGGTTGCACAATTAAAAGAGATGAAAAAATTCTTTATTTATCAGCGCGAATCAGAGCATGGCTTTATTACTACAAGTAAAATCATGAAGCGGTTAAAGAATTTCCAATTCATTTTACATGATGGCGATGGCGATGGGGCATTTGCTTAGCAGTATCAGAATATTCCCAGCAGTTTAGCCGATGATACTGTTAAAGCCAGTATAAGAATCCATCTAACAAATTTGGGTCCCCACGATACGGCAACTTTTGAACCTACCCAGGCTCCTGCCATATTTCCAATGCTAAGAATAAGACCTAACTTAAAATCAACCTGCTTATTGAGTATGAAAACAAGAAGAGCAAGGGGAGTATAGGCAAGAATAAGGAATACTTTTATTGCATTGGTCCTTACCAGATCAAGTTTTTCAATCAGAACTAATCCTGCAATAAGAAAGAAACCGGTACCAATCTGAATAAAACCACCGTATGCCCCAATTAAAAAGAACACTATAAAACTAATCAGTGCATTGCGATTCTGGCTTTTCTCAACCTTTGATTTTATCCAGATATCGGGTTTGAAAATTACCAAAAGGAGCATTATTATAAGTACTACTCCCACTATCCTTCGCATCATTAGCTCGTTAAGATTATTCGCAATTAATGCACCCGGTATTGCACCCAGAACAGATGCAACAACCAGTGGAGTAGCCTTTTTAAAATCGAGGACTTTCTCCTTGGCAAAGCCTGAGGTTCCAACTGCATTTTGTAAAAGGATGGCGATTCTGTTTGTTCCGTTGGCAACATTAACCGGTAATCCCAGGAAAATAAGAAAGGGAACACTAATTGCCGATCCGCCACCTGCCAGCGTGTTTATAAAACCTGCAACAAAACCGACACTAACAACAGCCGGATATAAGTACCATTCCATGCTCTTCGGAGTTGAAACTCCAAATGTACTGATAAATCTAATTTACCTCCGGCTTCTTTTTAAAACCAAAGAGAATAACTCCTGAAATAATAACCATTTCGCCTAAAACAAAAAGAAGCCAGTTAAATTTACGGGGAATATAGCTGTAGGCAATATCGAAAAGAGCCGGGTTGCCTGATAAATTCCAAAGTTTAACCATACTGTAATTTTCAAGTATATAGGTGGAATAATCCCAGATAAAGGAGGCGATCAATAATAGAGAACCTATGATAAGGAAACTCAATAGTAAGGCATTCATTTTGAATTCTCTATTTGGCTTGTTGCCTAAAAGCATAAATAATGCTATAACGATCATAGTCAGTGAAACAATAACCGGAGCTATAACTGGTCCTACCCAGGTTACGGGAATAAGAAAGAGAATATCCCATGTCATAAGGGAGGCTGGCCAGCCAACTAATAAATAAAGAAACACATAGTAGAATATATCCCAAATAGCAAAGCTGTATATGAAATAAGCAAAGCGTTGTTTCCCTGTTTTTCCTGAGATAAAACTGACTGAAAACAACATGATCAAAGTAGCAAATTCACGAAACAACTCAGTAAGAGCAGTTGAACCTTCCATGGGTGCCAGGGGAAAATCAAATCCGAACGGATAATATATTTCTCTCAGGTAAACTACTACAGCGCTCTCTAGAAATCCCATGGAAACGCTGAAAAAGCTTATCCACAGTATAATATTTTTCCATGCCGGATCTTTCTGCATGATGTAAAAAATTTGATTTAATATTAATTCATGAAAATAGATTATTCCTACTTGAGACTAAAAATATAGGTTATTGTTCCGGTCTGATAATAGGGAGCATTGGGATTACTGTTGAATTTGCTTGATAGAGCAGCTTTTTTGGCAACACTAAGTAAGTAACTATCAAGAGTTGTTGATCCTTTAGCCCCGGGAACTGCATCTACAATATTTCCGGCACGGTCGACTTTAATCTGAACTACAACTTTACCTTCTTTAGGTGAATCGATAGAGGGAACAGGCAGCGATAAAGGGTTTCGTCCGTCGAGATAAAAACCCGGGGCGTTGCCCGATCCGCCTCCAAGTCCGTAATTTGTAGCATCTGGCGAACCGGTGGGACTGCCCTGATTTCCCGGACCATAGGTATTTCCCTGAGAGTTAGTGTTCTGTGAATCTTCTTTTTTGCCTGTATAAAGCGCTCTGGAATCGACTTTGGGTTCTTCTTTCTCTTCTTGTTCCTGTTTATTCGGTTGAGGTACCGGATTTTTTACTTCAGTTTCCGGTTTCTTCTCAGGCTTTTTCTCCCGCGGCTTATTCACGGGAACCATAGCCGGAGCATCCTCAGTTTCCTGTGTCATTACCGGGTCATCTTTACTGGTTTCTTCATATGTTTCGGGCATACTTTCAGGTTGACTCCGGCTTGTACTTTCTGAGTTTTCACGAAGTTCTTCACTTCCAAAACCGGTTTCGGAATCACCAAAATTTATAAGAATGCCAGCTTCCTCAGGTAAAGGCAAGGGAGTAATAAACCCGAATAAAATAAAAAGTAACAGAATAAGGGTATGAAAAATCGCAGTACCAATCAATCCTCTGCTATCAAGTTCCATATGAGCGATTTAGAAATTAGTCTTCAGGCGCAGTGGCCAGAATAACCCGGTATTTATTATTACGGGCAATATTCATCACCTTTACTACATATTCAATAGGCACACTTTTATCAGCATGTAATGAAACTGTGGGTTCAACTCTGTATTTTAACTCTTGCTGAAGCAGCGGTTCGAGCTGTTGAATCTGAACTTGTTTTGTTCCGATAAAATAATTCAGATCAGAAGTAATAGATACTGTCACCAGGGGTTTAGCAGCAGTCTGATTGCTGCTTCTGGGTAACAACAGTTTAATAGCATTGGGAGCTATAAGTGTAGAAGTGAGCATAAAGAAGATAAGAAGCAGAAATACTATATCTGTCATCCCCGACATGCTAAACTGCACACTGACCTTATTTCTCGAGCTAATAGCCATAGTAGAATCCTTATCGGTTAGCAGGTTCGTTCAACAAATCCATAAATTCAGTGGTAGTGCCTTCGAGTTTGAATACAACTTTCTCAACTCTTGCAACCAGGACATTATAGGCAAAATAGGCAATAATACCTACAATAAGTCCGGCAACCGTGGTAACAAGAGCTGTATAAATTCCGTTCGACAGCAAACCGACATCAATATTATTCGCTTGTTGCGACATATCATAGAAAGCCCGAACCATACCCATTACGGTACCCAAAAAACCGATCATGGGGGCGCCTCCGGCAACTGTTGCCAAGAGAGGGATGCCTTTTTCTAGTTTGTAGATCTCGAGTTTACCGATATTTTCTATTGCCGCATTAACATCATTAAGTGGTCGCCCGATACGATGAATTCCTTTTTCAACCATACGGGCAGAAGGATTTTTAAACGATTGACAAAGAGCAAGAGCAGCATCCAGTTTACCATCGTGAATGTAATCCTTAATACGATTCATAAAATTTATATCGATGCGTGAAGCTCGCTGAATGGCAAAATACCTCTCAAAAAAAATATAAACAGCCAGGATGGAAAGAATTAAAATAGGAATCATCAGCCAACCACCCTTCTGGGCCAATTCCAGAAACGGCATTTTCAGTTGTCCGGCATCCTGAGTTATAGTTTCAGCAGCTCCGGCAACATCAGCTTGCAAAGAAAAAAACAGGTTCATCATTATAGTATAATATTATATTTCTCTAAAGTTATTAAAACGTACAGCTTAGGATATTATTTCAAATGAAAAAATTTTAAACAATCATTCCATATTTATATCAAGTTCCTCAGGTTTAGCCTTTTTTCTTTTTCCGGTAAGAGTAGTCCAGTAGAGTTTAAGCAATTCGCCAAACGAATTGAACTCTTCTTTATATAGTATGCCTACTCCCTGTGTATAGGGCGATTGTTCATTCAGTATTCCTTCATTGGAGTGGTTATAAGCGTGTAGCCTTGTTTTTCCCTTATCATTTATTTTATAATCCAAGTCAACATCCCCGACAATTTTACCGGAATTTTCGGCCTGACCATTATTCATATCAACACTCCCGTTTATGGTCAGACGATTGTTCAGCAATTGGGTTGACATGGCCACTTCCACTTCGTTGGAGGTTATAATATCGCCGGGCCTGTAGGTAAATCCCAGATCAAAATCGTTGCTGATTTGTGATAGCCAGTTGCTAAACTGATTCGATAATAATTCACTGGCATTATTCACTCCGGCCATATATCCCTCATTACTCTGATTGGTATTATCTGTACTTGGAATAAACCGGTTCATGACCAGTAGCGACAGGAATTGCTTATTAAGCTCTTCCTCTGATTGGATTTTACTGTTTACGCGATTTCTTGTCTCTTCATCCGAAAAGGGCAGATAAATATCATACCGGATATTGGGCGACATTAAGTTGCCAGTAAGGAATATACGACAATCAACAGTAACCCTGTTCTGTGCTTCCTCGCTGTAAAGCTCCAATGGCGAAGCTTTTGTGCGATAAACGGCTGTTATATCGACAACGGCATCAAGTGGATCACCTGTCCAGCGCATGTTACTGCCTTCATCGATTTTTAATCGTTTATTAATAATATTTTGAAGCGTGAACAAGTATTCCCCCTTTTCAATGGCATATTCCCCAACCATATTGAACGTTCCAAGTGTATTGATTGACATGACTATTTCTCCGGTGCCGCGAGCCTTAATAATATCCCCCATGGTCGGATCAAAAATTATCTGAACTTCAGCATCCGGTGTTACTTTAAGGTTGAAATTCATTTGAAGTCCTGCAAGGCTAACCTTCTGAACTATTTCATGAGGATCAGTTTCATTATCGGCTGTGTCTGTCCTCGTAAAACTGATGTAGTTATATTCTAATACTTCAGTACTCTGAGATAACGGAATAAAAAGGTGTGTATTTTTATTTGTTTCAGCTTCTATATCAAAACTAAGCGTTGAAGGAGCCCCTCTTATTTTAACTGAGCCCGTTGCATGAGCAGTACCGTAAAACATTTCATTATCAGTTACTTTGGTATCCAGACAAAGGAGATTATAGATATTGATGCCTAAATTCAGGGTAATATCTTTCAGATATTCGGTGCGTACCATGCCGTTGAGAACACCATAATTACCTTCCTGATCAAAGATTTCAATATTATTAAGAATAAAATTGTTATTTATAATTTCAACTTCAGTTGTTAAATTATACCGGGTTTTAAGGTAATCGACCATAAAAGCATTCTTCAACAATTTAAGGTTTCCGGATAAACTAGGATTGTCTTTAGATCCTGTCAGTTTTAAATCACCTGAAATTAATCCATGAAAATCGGAAAAAATACCTTTCGTAAACGGATTTAGAATATTTGCTTTCAGTTTACTGAGAGTGATATCAAAATCCATTCTGCCATTTCTAGTAGGATAAAAATCGCCCTTAACTTTCAGCATGGTAAGTAAGCCGCGCTGCGCTTCGGCATATATATTAAGCGATTCTTTCCGGTTGTCCCACAAGGATTGAATTGTACAATTTCCAAATTCCTCTCCGTTAAATACCAGGTTTTCAATTTCCAGTGAAGAAAAGAATAGAGGATTTGATTTTATACCTGTCAGATTGCCTGAACCGTTTAGCAGACCTGAAAATTCAATATTTTGTTTTTGTGTAAAAAAATTAAGATTTGCCAGGTCGAAATTATTAAACGAAAAATGTAGCGTATCGCCAGGCAAATCAGAGATTTTGCCATTAGCGACCATATATTGGTCACGGTGTTCGATTCGAAGATTTTCGATGGAAATTCCTGCAGTATCCAGGTTTACAACATAGTTGTTTATTTTCCATATCGAATCGTTAACAGTTATTGAAGAAGGATTGCATAAAATACTTATAAGCTTGTTATTGGATTTCTCATGAAACAGGACATGACCTGAAATAGAACCCTTATTCAATGTAGTGTCCCAGTTTAACCAGCGCGTAGTGAAAGCAATATCGTTTTTAATAATTGAGGATTCCAGGGTAAAATTCTCCAGATCGAATCGTTGGCTAATATTGAAGAACTGGCTACCTAGAGTGGCATATACTGTTGAATCATCAGAATCGATATTAACTACGAGTCCCTTAAGCGAATTATTTGAAACTTTTAATTCCGGTGTAATAAATGTCAATGAGATCTGATCCATATTTTCAGGCCGGTATGTTCCTTTAAGTGTCGACGATTCACCTATAAGATAATTGGGAAAAAAGAATTCGAAGAATGGCTGTGTTCGTTTAAAATTGATGTCGAAATCGAAATTGCTGTTTATGAGATTATCAATACCAACTAACTGTTCTTCAAAGACAGCCGGTATATATTTACTGAAAAATAGTATAAAATCATCTTTAAGCTGACTAATAGTATATTTACCAATAATATTTGCATCAAGAATATCTGACCTGATAATCAGTTCATTTGCTTCTGCATCGTTTCGGACTATAGCGTTCAAGTCGTAGATCTGTATTTGTTTATCAGTTTTTGAAAAGAGAGAATTCAGGAGGTTAAATTCACCATTTATATCGTCCAGATTTTTCCCAGTGGCATTTGCCTTAAACAGAAAAGATGCATGATATTCAGGATCGGCATCGGAAATATTCAATGCAGACAAGTTGGCATCAATAATATTGGCTCTAAAGTGATATTTTGGCAAATCAGCTACCATGTCAATCAATCCTTGAAATTCCATAATCAAATTTGGATCGTCAACATTAATTTTACCATCGAATCGCTTATTGGATAGTATTCCATCGATGTGAATATTCTGATAAGGATATTCCTTAAATGTTAGTTTTGTAATGTCACCATTCAGATTTGCTATGAGAGGATTACTTTTGGAATAGGTGCCTGTGATAGCCATATCCATGGTAATATCTCTGATAAGTTCCGAATTAAGCATATTTCCAATTTGAAAATTCTCCGTCGACACTCTTCCCGATATGGAAATAGTATTAGAAGTATCGGGTGTAAACATTAAATCAGTAAAGACGGTTCCCAGGTTTGTGCTTAGTTTGCCATGTGCTACAAAATCGTCAAAGAATCCGGTAAAATTCCCCTGATAGTTGATTTCTTTCAGACTTTTTAAAAATTCCGGAAGCTCAAGCTTATTATTTCCCGGCAGATGTATTGAAACGATATCATCTCTGGTTGTCAACAGATGATTCATTTTAAAATAAAGAAATGTTTGCTGAATATCCGGTAATCCTTTTAAATCAAAATCGCCCGAGAGTTGGGAACTGGATCCCCATTCAAGAATAAGCTTCTTTCCTTTCAGGTTGGATAGTGGACCTTTCAACAATCCTTCAAAATTTATTTTCTGAGAATAGTTATTAAACAGATCTACAAAAAAACCTATATCAAAGAAATCTATACTGCCCTCATTAATAGCAATTTCAAATATTATCTTTTCAAAAAGACTATCAGGGCTGAAATCTTTATAATCACTAAAATCCATATTAATTCTATCGGCTTCAATTGCTGATTGCGGCGTATTAATCTTCAGATTCAAAAAGTGCAGATAGGTACCGCACAATTCCATATCGGCCGACATACTTTGTAAATTGAATCCACTTGCCTCTACAAAGGAAACAGGTCGTATATGAAGCGCAATAGTATCACCTCTGATCTCAAGATCTCTAACATTGCAGTTCAGTTTATTTAAACGCATTCTGCCGAAATCGATGCCCATAGTGTCAACAGGGCTATTAAATGCAGTGAGCGTAAACCTGCTGTCGGAAAGGCTAATCCTGCCAATTTTGATAGTACCACCCTTTTTCTCACTTTTTTTGCCGGCAATTATATAATCGAGGATAAACTGGAAATTAATAGTTTGAGTTGAGTCGATAGAGAAGTTGATAACCGATTCCTCGAATTCAAGTTTCTTAAGTGGTCGGGTAATAGGATCTTTTTTGAAAATGAAGCTAAAAATAGCCGGCATTACGGCCCGAGTTTTTTTGGCATAAAGTAATGTATCTCCTGCCTGGTCGGCAATATATAAATCATTAAAACGAATATGGTTGAATGTAGTAATCCTAACAGAAGAAAAATGCAGTTCTGTACCAATTTTGGTGCCTATCCATTGAAGTGTTTTTGAAACGGCATAATTCTGTACAACCGGTATCTGTATAATACCAGTAAGTAGTGTTGGTATCAAAAACAGGATCAACAACACATACGCAAGAAGCTTCGCTATTTTTTTAATAATTTTGCTCATCATGGATACAGTGCAAAAATATATTATATCTCAATAACTTAAGTTACATGGACATTATTATTCTGGGTATTGAATCATCCTGCGATGATACTTCTGCTGCAATAATACATAATGGTTTTATTTCTTCAAATAAAATAGCCAATCAGGATATTCACCGTGAGTATGGAGGAGTAGTGCCTGAGTTGGCTTCAAGAGCACATCAGCAAAATATTGTACCGGTCGTTGAAAGCGCCATTCGTAATGCTGGTATAAAAAAGCAGGATATAAGTGCTGTAGCATTTACCAGAGGGCCGGGTCTTATGGGTGCGTTACTGGTTGGTTCTTCATTCGCAAAGGGATTCACCCTTTCCAGGAAAATTCCTCTTATCGATGTAAATCACTTACATGCTCATATTCTTTCAGTTTTTCTTCAAACAAAAGGTGAGAACAAAGCTCAACCACCTTTTCCTTTTTTATGTTTGCTGGTTTCCGGTGGCCATACGCAGATACTGATTGTCCACGATTATCTCAAATCAGAAATCATCGGACAAACCATTGACGACGCGGCCGGCGAAGCTTTTGATAAATGCGCCAAGGTTATGGGATTGCCCTATCCTGGTGGTCCCTTCATCGATAAATATGCTGCTGAAGGGAATCCGCTTGCTTTCAGTTTTAATAAACCGCAGATTAAGGAGCTGGATTTCAGTTTTAGCGGCCTGAAAACATCTTTTCTCTATTTTCTCCGGGACAAACTCAAAGAGGAAAAAGATTTCATCGATAAAAATCAAGCCGACATTTGTGCATCGATACAGCATAGTATTATCACAATTCTTATGGAGAAATTGATCCTTGCTTCTAAAAAAACCGGAATTCAACATATTGCTCTAGCCGGGGGAGTATCTGCAAACTCAGGGTTACGTAAAGGATTAATTGAAGGGGGGATACAAAATAATTGGCATGTTTACATCCCAGAGGTTAAATATTCAACTGATAACGCTGCCATGATAGCACTCACTGGCTACCATAAATTTATGCTCGGTGAATATGGCAACCTTGCTGACACTCCGTTTGCAAGAATTAAAAGTCAATTATAAATTTGTATCTGAGCATTGTTCCTGCTTCTTCTACAGTGTTTTTAAACTCTTCGATAAGTCCCTGGTGTTTATCTTTGATCTGGGTCATTACTTTGATTGCCCATCCGATATAGGCTATTTTTCTTCTTCGTGTCCAATTAATTCTTGTAGTCAGAATATCCCTGATATTGCATGTTTTGTCTGCAATCTTAATGCATTGTGCGTCGATGGATAATGTATCGGCTTTTAAAATTTGCAGATTTTTTCTTTCTCGCGATGATAACTTCATATTATCGGTAACTTCTTTAACCAAATTCAATACGCTGTTTCCAAACCGCTTTTCGATCTCATCAGGAACTGTATCAGTATCTTCGAGAGTATCATGAAGCAAAGCTGCAATAATGATTTCTTTTGTTGGATTTTGCAGCCGCTTGAGAAGAAGAAGGGCTACTTCAATAGGGTGATTTATATAGGGGATACCAGCGGAACCTTTACGTTTTTGATGTCTGTGTTTGATCGAAGCAAATTCTAAAGCCCCGAATATATCGATTATATAATTCTGTGCAATGTTGTTAATAATACCGTTATTCATTCTGCAACATTTTAGTTATAATTGACCCAGGTTTTTTACGGAAGTACCTTTTTTGTTGATTTACGTTTAGTATTATAAGATTAAATTATCGTATTTTTAATTTTTTTACCCACTTGCCAAATTAATATCTTTCATGGAGAACCTGCTAATTGAAAGTACAAAAAAAACTCCTGATGTAAGATTTCATGTGGATGGAAGGCTTAAAATTAGCGGTCGTTCAATTCCTGAAGATCCGACCTTGTTTTATGACCGGCTTTTTGAATGGATGTATTTTTATTGTCAGGAGCCGAAAGATATCACTACTCTCGATATTGAGTTGGAGTACTTTAATAGTGGTTCATCAAAAGCTATTCTTCATATTCTCCGTGCATTGGTGGATATAACTAAGAAAGAAAGAAAACTTACGATTAACTGGTATTATGAAGAAGGGGATGATGATATTATGGAACGGGGTGAATACTATGAATCGATACTTGGTTTCAAATTTAATTTTATAGAGACTTAGCCGGAAATTTCCTATTTTTTATGCATAACTTTCAATATTGTTAACAAACTTTCGTTTAGTTTAGCAGGTATAAAATATGTTAATTTTGCAAAAGAAAAGGCTTTATAATTATCTGAATTTTTTTTCACTGGTTTTCGCTCTTGTTTGTTTGCACAACCTGAATGCTCAGGATTGCAGGAGTAAAAACAGTACATTCAATTCGGGAGAGGAAGTTACATATATTGTTTCTTATGATTGGTTCATTATTTGGACAGAGGTTGGAGAAGTAAAACTTACTATTAACGATACCACCTTTTATGACAAACCGGCATATGAATTTGCTGCAATGGGGGAAACTTATAAAAGTTGGGACTGGATATTTAAAGTCCGGGATCGTTTTGAGACCGTTGTCGATAAAAATACGCTGAAACCATTCAGTGCCAGCAGGAATATTAAGGAAGGTAATTACCGCCAATACGATTATTATGTATACAATTTTAAGGATAATGAAGTATATGCAAAAAATAAAACAAATCAGAAACCTGCAACTCTCGATACGCTGCCTATTACAAACTGCACATTCGATATAATGAGTGCATTGCTCTATGCACGTAATATCGATTTTTCAAATGCTGAAATAGGCGATTCAATACCAATTTCAATAATGCTTGATAAAGAGTTGTATCCAATATATTTCCGTTATCTCGGTATTGAAAATTACAAACTTAAGCATATCGGAGTTTTTGAGTGCATTAAATTTTCAGTTATGCTTGTCGAAGGTGAGATGTTTCACGAAGGAGAAAATATGACTGTATGGGCAACAAACGATAAAAACCATATTGTTGTATATGCCGAATCGCCCATTCTTGTGGGTTCAGTTAAAGTTAGGTTAGCCGAGGTAAAAAATAACCGTTACCCTTTTACTTCTCTCAAAAAGTAATAACAAATTTGTGATACTGCCCTGATTATTAATTGACTCGATCAATAGCATTTGGTAATGAACAGGCAGATGTTTAATTTAAAATCATTCTAATTATTAGTTAATTTATTTATTATAACAGGAAGTTTGCTGAACTAATATATTTTTGTACTTCCCAAAAATGAAAGGAATAATATGGATTCCTCTCCTTGTATTGAGCAGAAAGGAGTGATTGAAGAGATTGTCAACGGATATGCAAAAGTCCGTATTTCATCTTTCGCTGCGTGCGCAAATTGCTTTGCCAAAGCTTCTTGCGGAATACCTGAAGGAACTACCCGGCATATTGAAGTGCCTGTAAGGGAAGAAGTGTTTTCTGAAGGAGAATCAGTCCTGGTAAATATGAAGCGAACAATGGGCATGAAAGCTACTTTGATTGCTTATATTGTACCCTTTGTTCTTGTAATTACTACACTGCTAATTCTTACATCCTTTCATATAACTGAACTCTTCTCCGGATTGATCTCACTATTGGTATTATTACCTTATTTTATCGGTTTATATTTTTTTAGCGATCATCTGAGGAGGTCATTTATATTTACATTGAGAAAAGTAATTTAATATGAATTCCACAGTACTATATACGATTCTTTCACTTAGCGGACTTGGAGCTTCATCAGCGATCATTTTGTATTTTGTAGCACAAAAGTTCAAAGTTATCGAAGATCCGCGAATCGATGATGTAGAGGAAAAATTACCTGCTGCAAATTGCGGCGGATGTGGC
This sequence comes from uncultured Bacteroidales bacterium, assembly GCA_964592225.1. Lineage (GTDB taxonomy): Bacteria > Bacteroidota > Bacteroidia > Bacteroidales > UBA10428 > UBA10428. The sequence continues at coordinate 26,259 of CAZQCO010000011.1, read as the reverse complement.
TTTGCAGGATGTAGAAATTTTGCTGAAGCATGTGTTAAATCAGATGATTTCGAAGGACTGTATTGTCCGGTTGGTGGTAATGAAACTATGGCAGCGGTAGCGAAAATTCTGGGACGTGAAGCTGTGGAACAGGATCCCCGGATAGCTGTATTGCGTTGTAATGGTGACTGCGATGTAAGACCCAAAATAAATAATTACGATGGAACTTTAAGTTGTGCTGTTGCCTCGGCCCTTTATGGTGGCGATACCGGCTGCCAATATGGTTGTTTAGGATTTGGCGACTGTGTTGAAGTATGTAATTTCGATGCACTAAGTATGGATCCGGTTAGTGGCCTTCCGGTTGTCAACGATATGAATTGTACTGCCTGTGGTGCTTGTGTGAAAGCTTGTCCCAAAGACTTATTTGAACTTAGAAAACGTGCCAAGAAGGACCGTAAAATATATGTTGCCTGCCGCAACGAAGATAAAGGTGGCATAGCCAAGAAAAGTTGTGCCGTGGCGTGTATAGGATGCAGTAAATGTTTCAAAGTGTGTCCTTATGAAGCCATTACCATGGCCAATAATCTTGCATTTATCGATTCGGATAAATGTAAACTTTGCAGAAAATGTGTTCCTGAGTGTCCCACAAACTCTATTCTGGAAATAGGATTTCCACCCAGAAAAGAGAAAGAAGAACTCGCTGCAAAAGATGAAAGCACGTCTGTCATTGATAAAGTTATAGATCCTGAGAAACAGGATATCCAAAATACAAAGGAGGAATAAAAGTGTTAAAGACATTTACCAAAGGAGGAGTTCATCCTGCGGAGAATAAACTCTCAGTAAATCAGAAAATTATTGATCTGGACCTGCCTGCAAGTGTATCTATTCCGATTAGCATGCATTTGGGAGTGCCTTCAAAACCTCTGGTAGAGAAAGGATCTGAGGTGAAGGTAGGACAGCTGATAGCAGCAGGCGATGGTTTTGTTTCTGCAAATATTCATTCTCCTTTTTCAGGGAAAATATTAAAACTCGATAAATCCCTCGATACCAGCGGGTACAAGCGCGATTCAATATTTATTGATATTGAAGGAGATACCTGGCTGCCGGAGATTGACCGTTCGTCTGATATTAAGAAAGAATTCAACTACTCAGCCGAAGAGATTATTCAAAAAATAAAGGATGCCGGAATTGTCGGATTAGGGGGAGCTACTTTCCCATCTCATGTAAAGCTATCAATTCCGAGGGGAAGGAAAGCGGAGTATCTTATTATTAATGGAGTGGAATGTGAACCTTATCTGACAGCCGATCATGTATTGATGCTGGAAAAAAGTGAGGAACTGTTAATTGGCACTTCACTTCTGATGAAGGGACTCAAGGTGGATAAAGCCGTTATTGGTATTGAAAATAATAAGCCTGATGCTATTGAAAAATTGCAGAAAATTGCATTGAATTACAAAGGCATCAGCGTTCAGGCACTGAAAGTGAAATATCCGCAAGGAGGTGAGAAGCAACTGATAAAATCAATATTGAACCGGGAGGTGCCTTCAGGAGGGCTACCGGTCGATATTGGAGCAGTGGTTTTTAACGTAGGAACTGCTTTTGCCGTTTATGAAGCAATTCAGAAGAATAAGCCACTCATTGAACGTATTGTTACTGTAACAGGAAAAAAGCTGAAGAAACCCTCTAATTTCCGGGTTCGTATCGGTACTCCCATTAAGATGCTTATAGAGGCCGCTGGCGGATTACCTGACGACACAGGCAAAGTGATTAACGGAGGTCCCATGATGGGGAAAGCATTACCCGATACCAGTATTCCGGTAGTAAAAGGCAGTTCGGGTATTCTTCTCATTCCTGCTGAAGAATCGAAACGTAAAAAAGTTGAACCCTGCATTCGATGTTCGAAATGTGTTTCGGTGTGTCCCCTCGGACTTGAACCTTATTTGCTGATGGCTTTGAGTCAGAAGTCACTATTCGAAAGACTTGAAGCGGAGCGTGTAATGGATTGTATTGAATGCGGGTCGTGTAGTTATATATGTCCATCGGGCCGGCCTTTGCTCGATTATATCCGGTTAGGAAAATCGGAAGTAGGAAAAATAATCAGATCAAGGAAAAAATAATGGATAAACTAATTACTGTTTCACCCTCACCGCATATACATAGCGGTCAATCGGTTGAAAAACTGATGTATGGAGTCGTTATTGCATTGGTTCCTGCATTTATTGTATCGCTGTTCTTTTATGGTATTGGAGCCATAATTATTACGGGCATATCCATCATATCCTGTATACTGTTTGAATATCTGATACAGAAATTTCTTTTGAAGACTGAGGTACGCATTGCCGATGGTTCAGCTATGGTTACCGGATTACTCCTGGCTTTTAATTTACCTTCCAATTTGCCCTGGTGGATAATTATAATCGGGGCACTGGTATCGATAGGGATAGGAAAAATGACATTCGGAGGTTTGGGAAATAATCCTTTTAATCCGGCCCTGGTAGGAAGGGTCTTTCTGTTGATCTCATTTCCTGTTCAGATGACAAGCTATCCTGTTCCATCGGGTATGTCAACTCCTTACATCAGCAATATAGAAGGATTTACAGGACCAACACCTTTGGGTATTCTAAAAGAAGGATTGAAACAGGGTACTCCGGTTGCGGAACTGATGCGTGATCTTCCTTCACACCTGGATCTTTTTGTAGGGAACATGGGAGGTTCTATGGGTGAAATTGCCGGCGCTGCTTTACTCCTTGGTATGCTTTACTTGCTGATCAGGAAAATTATTACCTGGCATATCCCGGTAAGTATAATAGCGACCGTATTTTTATTTACAGGGATACTCTACCTGATAAATCCCGTTAAAAATGCCGATCCCCTGTTTCATATACTCACTGGCGGATTATTGCTTGGGGCCATTTTCATGGCTACCGATTACGTGACATCACCCATGACTCCCCCAGGTATGCTGATCTATGGAGTGGGTATCGGACTCATTACAATTATCATCAGGGTATATGGGGCTTACCCTGAGGGCGTATCTTTTGCAATCTTAATTATGAACGGATTTGTGCCCTTACTCAACAGATATATTAAACCCAAACGCTTTGGCGAGGAGGTGAAAAATGGCTAAAAAAGAATCGACATTCACAAATATGCTACTGACACTTTTTATTGTTACCCTGGCATCATCGGCAGCATTAGGTTTTGTTTATGAATTCACCAAAGAGCCTATATCGATTGCAAAATCTGCTAAGAAGAATCTGGCCATTGAAAGGGTAACCCCTTCCTTTGATAATAATCCCGGCAATGAGATGTTCGGTGTACCAGCTGACGGCGATTCGGTTTATTTTTACATAGCCAGAAATGGCAACGATACTGTAGGTTATGCTGCCGAAACCTATTCGAATATTGCTTTTGGAGGAACTCTGAAATTGCTGGTCGGATTTTTACCCGACGGAACCATTAAAGAGATAGCGGTACTGGAGCATAAAGAAACTCCGGGATTGGGAGATAAAATGCTTAAATCAAAAACCAGCTGGAGTACGCAATTCGAAGGAAAAAATCCATCCGATTATATATTGAAAGTTAAAAAAGACGGCGGCGATGTCGATGCCATTACGGCTTCCACCATTACATCGAGGGCCTATTGTGACGCTGTACAACGTGCTTATAATGCACTCAAGAAAGGAGGCACAAAATGAATCAGGGCAGAAATTTCTTAAAGGGATTTATTAAAGAGAACCCGGTATTCGTACTTTTCCTCGGACTTTGTCCTACCCTGGGAACAACAGGATCAGCCTTAAATGGGTTGAGTATGGGACTTGCCACAACTTTTGTTTTGGTACTGTCGAATGTTTTTATATCCGTCTTTGCCCGTTTTATACCCGATAAGGTGCGTATTCCTTCCTATATAGTTATCATTGCTTCATTCGTAACAATTGTCGACTTGCTGATGAGCGCTTATACCAATACTCCCGGGCCACATGGCGAACCTAGTTTATATGATAATCTCGGGATATTCATACCCCTGATTGTAGTGAACTGTATTGTGCTGGGCAGGGCCGAAGCATTTGCTTCAAAAAATTCCGTTCTATCATCCTTACTCGACGGACTGGGTATCGGGCTTGGATTTGCATTTGCACTTACTTTATTGGGTACAGTCCGCGAAGTGTTAGGGAATGGTTCTGTATTTGGGTATAAGTTTATCGCAGGTGATGGAATCCTCATTTTTATAATGGCACCCGGCGCTTTCCTGGCATTGGGCTACCTCATTATGATTATGAATAAGATCAAACAACGAACTGCTAAAGTGTAATTGAACCATGGAATATATCATCATCATAATATCGGCTGTTTTTGTCAACAATATTGTGTTGTCGCAATTCCTGGGCATTTGTCCTTTTATGGGAGTATCCAACAAAGTAGATACGGCCCTGGGAATGTCGGGTGCTGTAACGTTTGTTATGGTAATTGCCACCATTGTAACCTATTTATTGCAGCAATATATACTTGAGCCGCTGGGGATAGGATTTATGCAGACTGTTTCTTATATCCTGGTTATTGCAGCACTGGTGCAACTTGTTGAAATTATTCTGAAGAAGGTAAGTCCGTCGCTCTACCAGGCTTTAGGAATTTTTCTCCCCCTGATCACAACCAATTGTACAATTCTTGGTGTTGCCATTCTTACTTTTCAGAAAGACTATAATCTGGCCGAAGGAGTTGTATTTGCATTTGCCAACGCAGTTGGATTCGGACTTGCTCTTGTTACTTTTTCCGGTATACGTGAACAACTGGAATTAGCAGAAATTCCAAAAGGTATGCGTGGCATACCTATAGCATTTATTATTGCAGGCATTCTTGCCATGGCTTTTATGGGATTTGCCAATATCGTATAAAATTTACTGTTCAGAACAAATAATCTAATGAATGAATTAAGATTCTTCGCCGCTTGCGGCGAAGAGCTTCAATTAGTCTGTATTTGTATTGATAGTCATATTGAACTATTACAACAAGTCTGCGAATTTAAATTACTGCAAATTGTCTTTTTAAATCAGAATTAAAATAGCGGAGGAGGAACAACCAGTTTCTCTACTATCTGTAAACCATAATCCTGATACAATTATTTCACGACTACGAACATAAACTGACTATGATTTGTTGTAATTTCGCATGTTCTTCATGCGAATCATTATACTGAATTAGTATGAACCGAACTCTTATCATATATGGAACACGGAAAGGGACTACCGAAACTACTGCCCGGGTTATTGCTGAAACCTTAGTGTTAAAACACAAACATGATGTAGAGTTGACTGATATAAAAAAGATCAGAAAATTTAAAAAAAGGCTTGATGAATTCAATACGCTGGTAGTAGGCTCCTCCATTGTAGCCGGACGTTGGAAATCGAGTGTACTGCACTTTCTTAAGAAGCATGATTTTCAGAATCAGAAAATAGCCTTATTTGTTACCGCAGGTAGTACTATGAACAAAGAAAACGCACAGGGATTAAGCCGCAAACAAGCTAGGGATGAAGCCATTCATAAATATATCGACTGTTATTTGGATAAGTTTGCATTTACTCCGTTAGCAAAAACTGCATTTGGAGGTATGGTAATCCGATCGGGCAGGGAAAAATTCAATAGCTGGAACAGGGAAGATATCGAATCCTGGGCAATTCGGTTAGGTAAAATACTTTCGAAAAACGCTGAATAACTTATACGAAAAACTATTCGTTTTACACTGGTTAAAGATATCTGATTTCGAATGAATAGTTTCATGATAAATCACTGAGATTTCGTATTGTCTCTAAATTCAGGAAAAAGATTCACTAAAGAAGTTTGCAGACTTCAAGCCGTATTGTTGTATAAATTACCAAAGAATATCAGGCAAAACAAATAAAATCTTTGCCTTCGGTATAGTTTAAACTAACCAGGAATTCCCTGATCTTTTCCCGCGCTTCTGGATTCGTAATATAGCATACAATGAAATATCGTCCGGCTGGAGGTGTGCGCGTATATTCTATGACATTATAATTAGGATTGGCACGAAGATCGATGAAGAATTTGGATTCGATACCAAGATCACGTAATAAAGAAAAATGTTGACGCGGCAGATGTCCGGCTCCCCATACTACTAAATTAGGATGATGAGGATTATTAGTCTTGAGCCAATTATAAAGATAATAGGTTTTAATTTCATAAAAGGTTTGGATAGAATATCTTTCGTCAGTACGTCTCAATCTGATTGGTGAATCCTTCCAGTCAAGCAAAACCTCGGGTAATTTGCACATTTTAACACCCTTATCAAGCAATCGTAACCATAATTCATAATCTTCGGGGAAATCACCCTGACGGTAAAGCTCGTATTTATCAGCAAGTTTTTTACGGAACATCACTGTCGGATGCACCAGAGGTGAGCCAATAAATCGGTTCAGGCAAATATCCTCATAGGATATAATACGATTGTTCAATTTAATGTGCTCAAAAAAACTGTACTGCATGGCGTCGTCGTTGATGTAATTAACGCAACAGGCAACAAGATCAAATTCTTTATTTTTTTCTAAATAGCTATGTTGTTTATTGAGGCGTTCAGGATGGGAATAATCATTGGCATCCATAATGGCGATATATTTTCCTCCGGAGGCAACGATGCCCGTATTCAATGCACTAACATAATTTTGTTCTTCCAATGAAAGCAATTGAATTCTTGGATCTTTTGCAGCGTATTCTTCAACAATACTACGGCTATTATCAATCGAACCGTTATCAATAAGCAATAGTTCGAATTTCTTATAACTCTGATTGAGTATGCTCTCAATACTTTCAGAGAGGGTATGTTCGCTATTATGAAATGGCAATATTATAGAAATATCGTATTTCATACTAACATTTCAATTTAGGTAGCCACCGTAAAAGTACCACTTTATAAAATATCAAATTCATTTTAATAACACTGAGTTGATTAATCAATTGACTCTGAAATTCAGGTTCGTAATAAAAAAACAACAATTTTTTTATGGCTTAGTTTTAAGCACCGCCAATAAATGTGTTTAATATCCCTATTTTTGGCAGTCAGAAATTTTATGATGGAGAAGAATATTGAGAAAATAGCCAGGACAACAAGCCTTGAGGTAAAGAATATACAAAATGTACTCAGGTTATTCGATGAGGGAGCTACAATTCCTTTTATCAGTCGTTACCGAAAGGAAATGACAGGAAGTATGGATGAGGTTCAAATCGCTGAAATTCGCGATCTGTTCCAAAAATTCCTTGAAATTGATAACCGGCGTGAGACGATTTTAAAAACGATAGAGGAGCAGGGAAAGCTAACTCCGGAATTACAACAGAAAATTGAACTGGCCGAATCGCTGCCGGAACTTGAAGATTTATATTTACCCTACAAACCTAAGAAGAAAACCCGTGCTGGCATAGCTAAGGAAAAAGGACTTGAGCCCCTGGCCATTCTCCTTATGAAACAACAGGAACTGAATATCATGGACAGGGCTGCTGAATTCATTACCGATCAGGTACCGGATGAGGCTGCCGCACTTCAGGGAGCACGCGATATTATGGCCGAATGGATTACTGAGAACAAACGGGCCCGCGATTGTGTCCGGCACTATTTTGAGCGTGGAGCTATAATAACTTCAAAACTCAGTAAAGGTAAAGAAGAAGAAGGAGTTACTTATAAGGATTACTATAAGTTTTCCGAACCTTTGGCTCGTTGTCCATCACATCGCATTCTGGCTATGCGTCGTGGTGAGGAAGAAGGTTTCCTGAAACTGGAAATAAAACCCGATGAAGAAAAAGTTGTTGAAGCTCTTGAAAAGATTTTTGTGAAGGGGTATTACGATGTATCGGAGCAAGTGAAGATAGCTGTTAAAGATAGCTATAAGCGTTTACTTCACCCCTCAATTGAAAATGAATTCCGGGCACTTTCCAAAGAAAAAGCCGATGATGAAGCAATACGGGTTTTTGCTAATAATTTACGACAGTTGCTTATGGCTTCGCCTCTGGGCGAAAAGAGAATTTTAGCTATTGATCCCGGGTATCGCACAGGTTGCAAACTGATCTGCATCGATGAACACGGAAACCTGTTGCATAACGTGACAATCTTTCCACATAAGCCTCAAAGCGAAACTAAAATGGCGGCTCATAAAATAACTTCGCTGGTACAAATGTATAAGATTGAAGCCATTGCAATTGGTAATGGCACCGCTGGAAGGGAAACGGAGCATTTTATTAAGCGATTGCGTTTCGATCGCGAACTACAGGTGTTTGTTGTAAATGAGGCAGGCGCATCGGTATATTCTGCCTCGAAAGTAGCCCGTGATGAATTTCCACAATATGACGTAACAGTTAGAGGGGCAGTTTCCATTGGGCGCCGGTTAATGGATCCTTTAGCCGAACTGGTTAAAATCGATCCGAAATCAATAGGAGTGGGGCAATACCAGCACGATGTCGATCAGGGCAAATTGAAAAAGAAGCTTGATGAAGTTGTGGAAAGTTGTGTAAATGCTGTTGGAGTCGATTTAAACACAGCCAGCATGCATCTGCTGACCTATGTTTCCGGATTGGGACAGCAAATAGCCAGGAATATTGTTGAGTACCGGAAAGAAAAAGGTGCGTTTGTTTCACGCGACGATCTGAAAAATGTACCCCGGCTTGGACAGAAAGCTTTTGAACAATCGGCCGGATTTTTAAAAATTCGCAACGCAAAAAATCCACTCGATAACAGCGCTGTGCATCCCGAGAGTTATCATATTGTCCGGAAAATGGCCAAAGATGTGGGCATTTCGCTGGATACACTGATAGCGGATAAAGACCTGCAGAATAAAATAGATATAAATAAATATATTACTTCAAAAGTCGGACTTCCAACTCTTAATGATATAAAGAATGAACTGGCAAAACCGGGCCGTGACCCGCGAACCAAAGCCAAAGTATTTGATTTTGCCGAGGGATTGTTTAAAATAGAAGACGTAAAACCGGGAATGGTTGTACCCGGAATAGTGACCAACATTACTAATTTCGGCGCTTTTGTCGATATTGGGGTAAAGCAGGACGGATTGGTGCATATATCTCAACTTGCCAATCGTTTTGTTTCCGATCCTAATGAAGTGGTGCAACTGAATCAGCATGTACAGGTAAAAGTACTGGAAGTGGATGTTGCCAGAAAACGAATTCAGTTGAGTATGAAAGAAGAATAGCTGTGAACAAAGAAAGTAGCATCAATAATCAGAAATTACCGGGCATATTCCGAAAACAGAATAGTAAGCTCATTATTCTTTTCACAGTTACATCTGTCTTGTTATTCAGTCTGATATTTGGAACATTGTCATTAACTTATCATCTGACTATCCTGGAACAATCAATAGATTGGAATGTGCTTTTACATCTTCCTGAAATATGTAATCTTATTTTAGTGGGTCTTTTCGCTGGCATTGTTTTCACTATTTTTGGATTATTTTACTTCAATACAACAACAATAGTGAATCTGATTCGTCTGTTTATTATTACTTTTATTGTGCTATTTACAATAATTTATATATCCTTAAGAGCAATTTGAAATTCAAAACTTAAAAATACTACTATGTTACGCACGGCCATTTATCTTTGTGCTTTGTTTACTGTAATACTTATTTCCTGTAAATCTGATAATTCAATGAAAAGAGTTCCACCTGTCGCGAAAAAAATTCCACATGAACTAACTATTCATAATGATGTCCGAGTCGATAATTATTTCTGGTTGAACGACAGGGATAATCCGGAAGTTATTCAGTACCTGGAAGATGAGAACAACTATACATCAGCAATGATGAAGAATACTGAAAATCTTCAGGACAAGTTGTTTAACGAAATTGTCGGACGTATTAAACAAACCGATGTTTCTGTGCCCTACTTTACCAACGGATATTTTTACTATACACGATATGAGGAAGGCAAGGAATACCCGGTATACTGTCGTAAGAAAGACAGCATGGATGAGGAAGAGGAAGTCATGCTTAATGTAAATGAAATGGCCGAAGGGCATGAATATTATCATGTGGCCAGCATCACAGTAAGCCCGGACAATAAAATGATAGCCTATGGAGTGGATACGGTAAGCCGACGCTTGTATACCATATATTTTAAGAACCTGGAAACCGGGGAAGTCCTTCCTGAGACGATAGCTTCGACAAGTGGTTCAGCATCCTGGGCAAATGATAACCGTACCCTTTTTTATGTAAAAAAGGATGAACAAACCCTGAGAACTTTTCAGGTATACCGATATAAACTACAGGCGAACATGGAACCTGAACTGGTTTTTGAAGAGACCGATGAGACCTTCTATTGCTATGTTTACAAAAGTCGTTCGAAGGAATACATTATAATTGGCTCAAGCGCCACACTTTCCGATGAGTATCGTATTCTTTCAGCCGATAATCCCGATGGAGAATTCAGCATATTCCAATCCCGTGAAAGGGAACTGGAATATTCTATCGGACATTTTCATGATAAATTCTACATTCGGACAAACCTGGAGGCGAAAAACTTCAGGCTGATGGAAACTCCAATTCATGCTACTTCTAAGGAGAACTGGAAAGAAGTTATTCCGCATCGTCCCGATGTGCTTCTCGAAGGATTCCTGAACTTCGATAAGTTTATGGTCATCGACGAACGGATACGGGGAAATACAAAGCTTCGCATCATCGATATGGAAAGCCAAAAAGAGCATTATGTCGATTTTGGAGAGGAGGTCTATACGACCTGGATTTCAACAAATCCTGAATTTTCGACCGACTTGTTACGAATCGGGTATTCTTCGCTGACCACTCCGATGAGTACATACGACTACAATATGACCGGACGGGAGATGTTGCTGCTGAAACGAGAGGAAGTAGTTGGAGGTCATAATCCCGATGAATACAAGAGCCTGCGATTGTACGCCAAAGCTTCGGATGGCAGGGAAATCCCCATTTCGCTGGTTTATAAAAAATCCACACCACTCGATGGTACAGCTCCTTTACTACTTTATGGATATGGTTCCTATGGAATAACTATCGATCCTTATTTTAATTCGGCACGCTTGAGTCTGCTCGACCGGGGTTTTATTTTTGCCATTGCCCATGTTCGTGGGGAACAATTTCTGGGCAGGGAGTGGTACGAAGATGGAAAATTATTGAATAAGAAAAATACATTTACCGATTTCATTGCCTGTGTTCAATACCTGGTGGATTGTAATTACACTCAAACCGACAGGTTGATGGCATACGGAGGGAGCGCGGGCGGATTACTTATAGGCGCAATCATTAATATGCGCCCCGATTTATTTAAGGGAGTTATTGCAGCTGTGCCCTTTGTTGATGTTGTAACCACCATGCTCGACGAAAGTGTCCCCCTTACTACGGCCGAATATGATGAGTGGGGAAATCCCAACAAGAAAGAGTACTACGATTATATGTTATCCTATTCGCCTTACGATAATGTGGAAGCCAAAGCCTACCCGAATATGCTTGTCACTTCCGGATTGCACGATTCACAGGTGCAATACTGGGAACCTTCCAAATGGGTGGCCAAGCTACGGGACATGAAAACCGATGAAAATCTTTTATTGCTGTATACCAACATGGAGGCGGGTCATGGAGGTGCCTCAGGCAGGTTTAAAAAACATAAGGAAACAGCACTGGAGTATGCTTTTTTATTGAAATTAGTAGGGATTAAGAAGTAGTTCCAACTAAAATTTTATAAACTCTGAACTTTAAACTTTAAACTATACTACCTTTCAACCACCGGTTCTGCAACCTTGCCAATAAATACAAGAGTATTTGTGGTTCTTTCGCGAATGGCAAAGAGAAACGGCTGATTAACCTGCATGTACTTGGTGTCAGTAGGCAAACTGGTAAAGTTCATTCCAACAATAGTTGCCGCAGCAGCTTCAGTACCCTCTTCGTTTACTTCCACAAAGGTTTTGTGTTTCACAAAATCGATATACAATCCTCCATTGGAATTTATACCCGTAAAATCGGCCCGGAAGGGATCAAATGCAACACCCATGCCCATCAGGCTCAGGATATCATTTAGTTTCTTCTCGTATTCGAAAGTAAATTTCGGCAAACCAAGATTGACTTTTACACTGCCAATGGATGCTACCCAGTTATTCCAGTTTTCAGATGAAAGCTGATCGGTAAGTTCATCAAGGTTGTGGTTGGGTTTTGGAAGTAGTACCACCATACTGAAATTACCCCGTCCGTAATTCAGCTCGCAGGCCTGAAAAAGATCGTTCTCGAAGTATCCCGTCTCTTCCTCGAAATGCATCATGGCAACCGTTTTTTCTGAGCCATCAGGCAGGTAAAAAGTTTCGTTTTCAGTACTTTCCTCATTGAACTCAATACTCCAGATTCCCTTAAAATACAAGGCATTGATCAGGAACATAACATTTTCCGGATCGATGGAATTGATAATAGTGGGAATTTTATCGTGAGTTTCTTGAGCTACCCAGTTGTTTATGATATCAACGGCTTCCTGCGAATTGAAATCGAGTGCTGCAACTTCGGCATCGTAAAAGGAGGAATTAACATTCAGGAAATCCGGTTCGACATAAAAATCCTGGCGGTACCAGATGGAATTGGCTATTTCCAGCATAACCTTTTCATCGACTGTGGTAAGTCCTTCAATCAACTCATGAAAGGTCTGGTTGATCTGGCCGGCTGTGTACTGATCGAACCGCAGGGCATAAGCCATAGAATCTTCAGTTACATTGTTGGCACCGTTTAATGTCATAGCCAGGGCCAGTGATATACTGGTAGGAGAAATGAAAATGTTTTTACCGGCAGGTTCATCATTGATGAGAAGTTGAAATATATCCAAACCAAATTCGTTGGAAGATCCGACAACATTTTCCCCGGACTCATTTAATACTATGGGAAGGGGATCGTATTGAGAAACTTCACCCGGGCTATCGTCTTTCTGGCATGAAAGGAGAACGATGCCGGTCACAATTATTATATAATACAATCTTTTCATGACGGTGTAGTTTGTGTTAAGATGCATAATAGTAGTTTTTGGTTGCTTGTAGTTAAAAAATATGATTCAGAGTTGTTTACTTTTTCTCCAAAATAAAACAAAACCTATGCCATAGAAACGCACATTTTTTATAAAAAACTATTTAATTTTCATCAGATACCAATTCAGGATCCGATAGAGATAAGCTGATCCGTTAGAAACAGGATATATATTCTGGTCGTTCAATTCATCAAGAAGATATTGTGTCATGGGGCCATAGAAAGGCCAGTCATTTTTTCTTAGGTAATAATTTTTAACTATAAGCGGTAAAAAAGGTCTGATTCTGGCTTTAATTCTTGCCTTCATAATATCAACTGGCTTTGGCTTTAATTCCTCTCCGAAATCAACCTCAAAGGGCTTAAAATATGTATTACGAACCACCTGATAAAACAATTTTCCATAAAGTCTGTATTCTGAAGGAAGTGTTCTAAAAAACTCGAAAAGCCTTTTATCCGCAAGCGGGAAACAGGTCTTCAGTCCGAAAAAAGTAAAGGCATGTGAAGAATTGAAGATATACTTGCTGGTACGTTCCTTTAATTCCCAATCCTCAAGTACTGAATAGGGAAGCAGTTCATTATTAAGCATTAATTCAGCAATATGTTTTTTGATACCTTCTTTTATTTGCTTTTTCTCCTTAGCTGGCAAATGACAATGTATGTGTCTCAATCGCAATAATAAATCCGGAGCATGGTTTAGGTCAATATCTACCGGATAATACTTTTTAAGGAACGAACCTCTCAGAAGTCCTCCGGAATGACCCGGCAGGGAAATAAAATCGGTGCCGATTATTTTATTTTCAATGAGATAACGGATTGCAGGGTATTCCTGAAGATAGAACATGGAAGTCCCTCGGGATGCGTACTCGTAATATTCGGAAAATAGCCTATCGGTATTGAAATTCTTAACCAGTTTATCATTATATTCAATAAAATACCAGTCAAAACCTAACCGGTGTGCAACTTTTTTTGAAATATCCACTTCAGGGTTATTCTGTCCATAGGTAAAACATACTACGTTATCGAAGCCAAATTCCTTAAGCTTACAGGCGATCAATCTGGAATCGTATCCACCGCTAAGGGGCAGGGCTATTTTATTATCTTTTAAGGGCAGTAAAAGTGAATTGAATACCGAATCAATTACATTTTTAAGTTCTGATTGATATGCCAATTCTGTTTTGGAAATTTGATCTTTTTTTCTTGAAGAAAAATTATAGTAATAACAGGCATCCAATGTATTAGGATTATATTTTATGGCCTCACCCGGTCTTACCTGGAAAATATCATTAAACAATGTTCGGTTATCGCAAGTATAGGCAGCAGAAAGGTATTCCCTGACCGCCAACGAATTGAGATGACTTGAATGAGTTTCCTTTACTATAAAAGTGATATCATCAGAAATATAAAAATCGCCTTTTGCAGTCAAACAGTAAAAAAGAGGAAAAAATCGGGTTGGATCCGTTGCAGCATAAAGGCAGTCTCTTTCTTTAATTATAATACTGAATACTCCATTTAAATCTTTTACGACGCTTTTAAATGAATTATAATCTGTGATATTCGAGAATAGAGAACGAATTTCATGTGCAGATGGAACCAGTTTTTTTGCACCTATAATGTACCCAGTAAAAAATACATTTCCGGCATTTATCCATGTATAACCTTTATTATATCCTAAATGTATAGTAATGCCCATTCGATATTATTCGTTAATCAAGATTTATTTATTTTTCTTTAACAAAAGCAAAAGTATTACGGAATATATAATACCGGCATATACAGTCAGCTCAATAATTGAGAAGATCAATCCTCTGTATTGACCGAAATGACTTCGTGCCCAAAAACTTAAAATTATAATTAGAATTATTGCAAGAATAAGTATTATTAACTTGACATAGTATTTTCGCACTAATTCTATATAACTTTCTTTATCATAGATAATAAAAAAAATAAAAAGAAAGATAAATGCTCCAAGCGTTGTTTTGGCTGCCCATGTATAATCAAAAATTCTTAGCAGAAAAAAATTTAGAATTATATTTATGAAACAAGCTATGATAAAACCAATTACTATTACAAGCAGGTGATTCGTAAATTTAAATTTAGTTTCCGAAAAGGTACTCAACCCATAAATAAATAGGCTTAATGCCACATATGTTATTACCTGATATCCTTCCCGGAATTTTTGACCTAGAAGGAGAAAATTAAACTGGTAAGCAAATAATGAAATAAACAGCGTAATGGGAGCCAGCAGTAATACATAGTTAAACATTTGTGTAGAAATGTACTTCGAAGCAGACCTGATATCTTCAGAAAGTCTACGGTTAAATTCGGGATTTATAGTGTTGTAAAATGCTAATGTGATTGCGGAAATTGCAGTTTGTGCAATTATGTAATTTTGATTATAAATACCGACTTTTCCAATATCATAATATAATGCCACAAAATATCGATCGCTATTATAAAGAATTAATACACTTACATTAATTATTAATCCTGCTGAACCATAACGAATAATGTTCTTTAAGGTGTACTTATTAATGAATTTGACTGAAAAAGAAATGAATTTGTATTTTTTTGATGCAGAAATAATAACATAAATAACGAACAGCAAGGTTGAAATAAAATAACTAAGAGCTATTGCCTCAATTCTGAATTTTAGAACAAATGAAAAAAAACATAAAAATGTAAAATTGATCAATGCCCGCAATGACTGTAAGATATTGTATTCCCTAAAACGTCGTTCTAATCGGATAGTTACAAGATAATAGCTGGTTAAATCATTAATCAGGTAATATAAAAGCGAGAAAAAAATTATCCTGCGAACAAGAGTTAAATCTGTAATATTTAACCATATAATGGTTATAATCAGCAGAATAGCGCTTCCGATTATATAAATCAATCCTAATGAAGAGAATAATTCAGGTAGTTTATTTTTGCTTTTGTATTCATAATAGAATCTCCAAATTATACTCACCAGCCAAGAATATAAAACAAGAACAAAATAATTAAATGTTAGGAATACAATACTGAAGTAACCATACTCTTCGGGAGTAAAATGCCTTGTAAATATAGGATTACGAATAAAGTTAAACAAAATAGGAACCATGGTTCCGAATAGGTTCCACACGAACTCACCAATCTGATTGTTTTGAATTGAGTATTTTATTCGATTAATATTCAATGTTTTAAAATATGATTATAAATTTTAACCAGCTTATTCTCTTCCGATTGCCAATTATATTCCGATTTAGCTGCATTTACACCGTTTCTGCTATATTTTTCATATAATTCCTTTTCGGTTAAAAGTTTGTTAATAGCAAAAGCTATCTCTTCAGGATTCAGAGGATTTACAGAAATTCCGGCAATGCTCTCGGAAACGAATTTGTGTATAAAGCCAAAATTGCTGCATACTATGGGTAAACCAAAAGCCATGTACTCAAATGTTTTAATTTGGATGGCTTTGTGATACGTCTTTGTGGGATGAAAAATACCCAAGCCGATTCTTGATTTGGCATAATAGTCAGCTACTTTTGTATAACTTACGTGAGGGAGTACTGAAATATTTTGATCTAATTTATCTGAAGTAATCTTTGCCTTGATCTCATTCTCGTAAACTATTGATTGAAACCGGCCAATAAATAATACCCTGATATCCGGATTGAGTGGCTTTAAAAGTTTTACAGCTTTAATGATTTCTTCCACACCTCTTACCCGGCAAATTAAACCACTATATAAAACATCATATTCCTTTTTCATATTTTTCTGCGACTCATCAGGAAACAGATTAGTGTAATTATAAATTATCTCAGAAGGAATATGTGGATTAGCTTCTATAAATTTATGCTGTATATAGGGAGTAACAGATAAATAGTAATTGTATTTTTTTGTGTTTCTTTTTACTTTCCTGTCAATATGATAGGCATACAGGTAAGTAATAAGCTTGGATAGCATATTTCTCTTTTTGCGAAAACGGATCATATCCCCATAGTCCTCATGAATGTCATATATAATTTTAGGCTTCCAGGGTAATTTTCTGATTTTTCTACCTAGTTTATTCACCTTCAGGTCGTGAATATGGTAAGCATCGGCTCTTACTTCAACAATCTTTTTCATCATCAACTGGTGTGGATCATCGAAGCGCAGAGTTTTAATAAGTTTATGAATAAATATGTTGCTGCTGAAGACCCGCTTCTTTATGGCTATTATTCTGATTCCTTCATTTGATATGAAATCGCTGCTTTCTTTGTCAAAACCAATATGAATTACATGAAAGCCATGATTTTTTAGCGATACGGCTTCTTTCCAGTATATACGATCATCAAAAAGGGGATGCATATCGGAAAGCATGCAGATGGTCTTCATAATTAGGGAGGTAGGTGCGAATTATAATTCGATCGATTCGAAGCTTATTTCCTCATTCTTTTTGACTTCTCTGATTTTTCCGCCTTCACATTTTAGCGTGCGGGCCGGGAATTTTTTCATTAGTGTATAATTGTGGGTTGCCATCACGACAGCTCTTCCTGATTCCTGTATCTCAAAAAGGATTTTCATAATATCCTCTGATGTTTCAGGATCAAGATTACCTGTGGGTTCATCGGCAAGGATAACTTCGGGATCGTTCAGCAGGGCCCTGGCAATTACAACACGCTGTTGTTCTCCACCTGACAGCTGATGGGGCATTTTATATCCCTTATACTCCAAACCTACTTTTTCCAGCACTTCGGTAATACGGGCTTCAATTTCTTTTGAATTCTTCCATTCGGTAGCGCCAAGAACAAATTTCAGGTTGTCAATGATAGTCCGGTCTATCAGAAGTTGAAAATCCTGGAATACAATTCCCAGTTTACGACGAAGAAAAGGTTGTTGTTTAAATTTAAGGTCCTGTAAATGAAATCCTGCAACCATTGCTTCACCTTCTTTTAACGGTAATTCGGCGTTTATGGTTTTTATTAAGCTGGTTTTTCCACTACCTACTTTTCCTATCAGGTAAACAAATTCATTCTTTTTAATGTCAAGATCAATACCTGAAAGAACTAAGTAGTCGTCATGATAGATGGAGGCATTGGAAAAGGTTATTACAGAATCAAGTGGCATTATTTCCGGGTTTTATCTGTTGTCTGAAATATTTGCTGTCTAAATTAAAATAAATTGTACAATTAACAGTTTTATGTTAATTAAAAAGGCTTAGCTATTCGCACAAATTTCCTGTATTCTGTAACTTTATACATGTTTAAAATACAGTTATGATCCGATTACAAATTGTTGTTTTCCACTTGCTTATTTTAATTCTGATTTTCCCGGTCAACGCACAGGAGAGTGTATACCACATAAACGCGGATAATGATTTCAGACAGGGCATTGAATTACTGGAAAAAGGGAAATATGGCATGGCCCAGCAGTTTTTCGAAACATGCTATGAAAGGAATAAAACTTCAAACTCAGAACTTCGCACCCTGTCGCAGTATTATATAGCCCTTTGTGCAGTAAGTCTCTTCAACGAAGATGCCGAGTATCTGACCTTCAAATTTATTGGTGAAAACCCTGAGAGTCCTCTTGTGAATAAGGCTTATTTCAATCTGGCAGGTTATTTCTATGCCCGGAAACGATGGAAAAGCGCTATAGAGTATTATTTGAAACTTGACATCGACAAATTAACAAGGGAAGAATGGTCGGAATGTTATTTTAAAATGGGGTATGCCTATTTTTCCGCCGATGATTCTGAAAATGCCAAACTTGCTTTTTACCATATCAAAGATTTTGATACAAAATATACACCACCGGCTGTTTACTATTATTCCCACATTCATTATGAGGAAAAAAATTATCAAACAGCCCTGAACGGTTTTTTAAGGCTTACTTCAGATCCGACATTTGGTGCTATTGTGCCCTATTATATCGTTCATATATATTACTTACAGGGCAGATACAAGGAGATTATCGATTTTGCTCCTGGCATAATTCATAAAGTGACCGATAAAAGATTGGCCGAGGTGGCCAGAATAACTGCCGAGGCCTATGCTGAACTTGGCAGGTACAAGGAATCGCTTCCCTACTTTAAAACCTTTGTTGATAGTGCAAAAACCATTACCAAGGAAGACAAATACCAGGTAGGTTTTGCCTACTATAAAGCTGAAGAATATACCGAAGCCATAACAATTCTCGGGTCGATATCCAGTACCGATAGCCGCCTGGGACAAAATGCAGCCTATTATCTGGCCGATTGCTACCTGAAGGAGAACGATAAGCAAAATGCCCGCCTGGCATTTCAGTCGGCTTCGAAAGGCGATTACGACCCTGTGATTCAGCAGGATGCCTTGTTCAACTATGCACTTATTACCTACGAATTGAGTAATGATCCGTTTAATGAAGCCATCAGAGCATTTCAGGATTTTATCAATCGATATCCGGAATCGAAACGAATTCAGGAAGCCTACAGGTTCCTTATACAGGCTTATTTGAATGCACGGAATTACAGGCTGGCGATGGAATCCATCGAAAAGTCAGATATGCAGTCGGAGGAAATGAAGCAGGCCTATCAGAAAATAGCTTTTTACCGGGGCATTGAACTATACAATAATCTGGAGTATGCCGATGCTGTCAGGCATTTTGATAAATCGCTGCAGTATGGGAAATATGATCAGGCATTAAAAGCCAGGGCTCTTTACTGGAAGGGAGAATCGTATTACCGGTTGAAAGATTATCAGAACGCCATATCGGCCTATACACAGTTCAGGAGTGCCTCTATTGCCTATACACTCGACGAATATGATGTTGTCGACTATAATATAGGCTATGCATATTTTCATCAAAAGAGTTATGCAAAAGCTATTGAGTCGTTCCGCAAATTTACAACTGACGAAAGGGCTACTTTAGAAAAAGAGAAAATAGATGCGCTGAACCGGATTGGGGATTGCTACTATGCACAGTCGGATTACTATTCTGCTATTGATTTTTATGGCAGGGCAGCAGAAAATAAAGGTGCCGGGAATGATTATTCTTTACTGCAAAAAGGGATTGGTGAAGGGCTTATTGGTAAAGATGTTCAGAAAATTCAAACGCTTCAGACACTCGTTAATTCCTACTCGGCCTCGAATTATGCCGATGATGCCCTGTATGAAATTTCACAGAGTTATTTGAAAATACAGAATGCGGAAAGGGCCATTGAGAATTTAAAACTCATCATCAGTAAATATCCGCAGAGTATTTACACACCTGCTTCATACGTTCAGCTTGGATTGCTGTATTATAATCGCGATAATAACGATCAGGCCATAAAATATTTCAAGGATGCTGTTAGGCTCTATCCGGGAACACAGGTTGCAAAAGACGCACTGTTCGGATTGAAGAATATCTATGTCGATATGAACCGGGTGGATGATTATTTCAGCTATGTAAACAGTCTGGGGCAGTCAACGGCTGAAATTTCTGTTAACGAGCAGGACTCATTGAGCTATATTTCGGCTGAAAAGCTTTATATGGCCGGGAATTGTCAGGATGCATCAAAGGCATTTGAAAGGTATATCAACAATTTTCCAAAGGGAAGTTTTCTATTGAATGCACATTTCTATAAAGGCGATTGCAACTATCAGCTAAAAGAGTTCGATAAAGCACTTTCCTCGTTCTCTTATATAATTAACCATCCTAATAATATGTATACTGAGCAGGCATTGTTGGGTGCCGCCAGGATCGAAATGAATCAGAAGAAATATCAGGATGCTGTAAAACATTATATTCAATTATCCGGCAGCAATACATCGTCCGCTAACATGAAAGAAGCAAATATCGGGATTATGCGTGGGTATTATGCACTTGGGGAATATGAAAATGCATTGGAGGCGGCCCGTAAAGTATCGGAACTGGATAAACTTACACCTGAAATATCTCGGGAAGCTATTTACATAAAAGCCCGATCGTTGCAGGAGTTGGGACGCGATGCCCTGGCGCTTGAAGAGTATAAGAAAATTGCTGTGGAAGCAATGAGCAGGGAAGGAGCAGAGGCCAAATTCAGGGTGGCAGAACTCAGTTTCAAACGAGGCGATATAGCCACAGCCGAGAAGCAGATACTTGAATTCAGCGAAAAGACTTCGCCTCATGAATATTGGATTGCCCGTAGTTTTATTCTCTGGGCCGATATATTTGCCCGACAAAAGGAATATTTCCAGGCCATTCA
>CAZQCO010000011.1:0-4976 GCA_964592225.1 uncultured Bacteroidales bacterium | reverse complement strand
GGAGCTACCTCTCATAAATTAAGATACTATGGACTTAATACGGAAAATCTGGCAGATACTTTCGACGTGGAAAGACGGGATATCAGGCAATCTTTTTTCAATATAAACGGAAAGGCAGGTCTGCATTCAGCCCGCCCCGATTCCGGCAAACTGGAATACTCTCTAATGGTAAAGAGTAACTATTTTTGGGATCGTTTTAAAAATAAAGAACCTCATGTTACGGTTTCAGGCTTATTGAGTCATCCTGTCCGAACATTCACGCTGGGGCTGGAGAGTGCCTACGACTATTACAATTTGAAGAATTCAGTCGACACAACGGATCAGTCGATATTGTCATTCTACCCCTACCTTAAGAAGCGTAAAGAGGAATGGCAGATTAATCTGGGTGTCCATATAAACATAGTTAACTCAACACTGCTTGATTCGGTTTACTTTTATCCCGAAGCCAGCATGAGAATACGGGTGATTGAAAATGCTTTATTCGGATTTGTTGGCATTACCGGATATTTGGAACAGAATACTTATCAGAGTCTTACGGCAGAAAATCCTTATATTATACCGGGGATTCATACAAAAAATACAAATCATCTTTATGTAATTTATGGTGGTATTGAAGGATATTTGAGCAGTAAAGCTTCCTATAAGTTTGATATTTCTGTCCATGCTATGGAGGATATGGTTTTCTTCCTTAATTCCGATAGTACAGCTTTGTTAAACCAGTTTGAGGTTGTTACCGACGATGCTGATCTGATAAAACTTCATGGCGAGATCAATTGGGAACCGCTCTCTTACCTGTCGTTTTATCTCAGAACAAATTATTATAATTATAAGTTATATGCCGAAGATCATCCCTGGCACCGTCCGGCCTTTGAACTATTTTTAACAACCCGTTTTAATTTCAAAGAGAAAATATATGCTGACATTGATTTTATTACACTTGGGAAACGCTATGCGCAAGATGTAATTACAGCGCAGACCATTACTCTCGATCCGATATATGACCTTAATCTGAGGCTGGAATATAAATTTTCGAATGTACTTAGTATTTTTCTTCATTTTTACAACCTGACAACAAAGCAGTATTACCTCTGGAACCAGTATCCAGTGCAGCGTTTGAACGTACTGGGAGGCATCGTTTATAAGTTCTGAAATAGGGCCTTTATAAATGCTTCGATATAAGGCGGTTACAATGTTTATGAATTGTTGATAACCTCTTGATTTTAAGGGAATTTCTGTAAGTTTTACCGGACTATTTTTCGTATATTTGTACAACTTTTCAACCTGTCAAAAATTGACGTGAAGAAGACTGATTATTATCAAATTCGTTATCAATTATGCATACTATTCCCTAAGGGTTTATTCTGCTGATTTTTAAGGAACAAAAAATGTTTATTATGTATTTAAGTATAGTTATATGAGCGAGAAAGAAAGACAATTAGAGCCAGGTGTTTATAAAAATGCGTACTCAGCTGAAAGTATACAGGTACTTGAAGGTTTAGAAGCTGTAAGAATGCGTCCTGCGATGTATATTGGAGATATTGCATCAAAAGGATTACACCACCTGGTTTATGAAGTAGTGGATAACTCCATCGATGAGGCATTGGTTGGATTTTGTAATCATATCGAAGTTGTTATTAACGAGGACAATTCCGTACTTGTGCGTGATAATGGTCGTGGTATTCCAACAGATTATCACGATAAAGAGAAGAAATCGGCCCTTGAGGTGGTCATGACTGTTTTACACGCCGGGGGTAAGTTTGACAAAGAATCTTATAAAGTATCCGGGGGATTGCATGGTGTGGGTGTATCCTGCGTGAATGCCTTATCTTCTGATCTGAAGGCTACGGTGTATCGGCAGGGTAAGATATATGTCCAGGAATACAAAAAGGGAAAACCATTAGAGAGTGTTAAAGTAGTTGGCAATACCGATATTACAGGTACTGAAATTGTATTTAAGCCTGATGATTCTATTTTTTCACTTACGGAATATAATTTTGAAATTCTCGCATCACGCTTACGTGAGCTATCCTTTCTGAATAAAGGAATAAAATTGGAATTAACCGATTTGCGTGAACTGGAAGAGAATGGAAATGGAGGTCAACATCCTCATGAAGTGTTCTATTCTGATCGGGGTTTGATTGAATTTGTAGAATTACTGGACCAGAACAGAGAAAAACTGATAGAGACTCCTGTTTATATTGATACCGAGAAGAATGGCGTTCCGGTTGAAATAGCGCTTAATTACAATACTTCTTTTACTGAGAATATACATTCGTATGTGAATAACATCAATACTATTGAAGGCGGAACTCACCTGGCTGGTTTTCGAAGGGGCCTTACACGCACTCTAAAAAATTATGCCGATAAATCGGGGATGCTGGCAAAATTAAAATTCGATATCAATGGCGATGATTTTCGTGAAGGACTTACAGCCGTTATATCTGCAAAAGTGGCTGAGCCCCAATTTGAAGGACAGACAAAAACCAAATTAGGAAATTCCGATGTAATGGGTGCAGTTGATCAGGCTATAAGTTCAATGCTCGGTAATTATTTGGAAGAGAATCCTAAAGATGCAAAAACTATTGTACAAAAGGTTATTCTTGCGGCCCAGGCGCGTCATGCAGCCCGTAAAGCCAGGGAATTGGTACAACGAAAGAATGTACTTTCCGGATCGGGTTTGCCGGGCAAGCTCGCCGATTGCGCCAATCGTGATCCCGGTGTTTGTGAAATATTCCTTGTTGAAGGTGACTCGGCCGGAGGAACCGCCAAACAAGGACGTGACAGGGATTTTCAGGCTATTCTTCCTTTGCGTGGAAAGATTCTGAATGTTGAAAAAGCAATGCCTCATAAAATATTTGATAACGAGGAAATAAAAAATATTTTTACAGCTCTTGGCGTATCTGTTGGCACCGAAGAGGATTCAAAGGAACTGAACCTTGAAAAACTTCGTTATCATAAAGTTATTATCATGACTGATGCCGATGTTGACGGAAGCCATATTTCCACATTGATCATGACTTTTTTCTTCAGACATATGGAAGAATTGATTAATCGTGGCCATTTGTATATTGCTACGCCACCTCTGTATCTGCTTAAGAAAGGGAAACAGGAACGTTATTGCTGGACCGAGGAAGACCGGGAACTGACTGTTGAAGAATTTGGTAAGGGAAAAGAAGGTAGTGTGCATGTGCAGCGTTATAAAGGACTTGGAGAAATGAATGCCAGTCAGCTCTGGGATACAACAATGAATCCCGAACAAAGAACGTTACGGCAGGTTACTATTGATAGTGCCGCTGAAGCCGACCGGATTTTCTCGATGCTTATGGGCGATGATGTTCCTCCGCGGCGTGAATTCATTGAAAAGCATGCCAAGTATGCCAAAATAGATGTATAATACTATCACAAGAGGGTTGGATCATTGGTTCGACCCTCTTTTTGATTATACACTCTTTTCTACCTCCAGCTAATTATTCGAAAAATGGAAAATTATATAGCTCCTTTAAGAAAGAAATTTGAAGATTCTGCCGATGCGGTTAAAGCTGAAGGTGCTCGCAAATATTTAAAGGATCAATTCGAATTTTATGGCCTCGGTTCAAAAGTACTCCGGGAGATTACAAAAGAGTTCTTTAAAACATACGGCTATCCCCCTCCTGATAAATTCGGCGAGTTTTCCTTATACTTATGGGATTTGCCGCAAAGGGAATATCAGCAGGTTGTTCTTGATCTCCTTCATAAATTTGCTAAAAAGCTGAAGAAGGAAGATATCGTATGGATCGAGCAGCTCATTGTAAAAAAATCGTGGTGGGATACTGTCGACGGACTTGCTGCATGGGTATGCGGAACCTATTTTATAAATTACCCCGAACAAATTAAACCGGTAACCGGAAAATGGATGGACTCCGGAAATCTCTGGCTTCAACGATCAGCATTACTCTTTCAGATGAAATATAAAAAAGATACCGATACGGAAATATTGACTTCCTATATTGAGCGCCTGATAACACATAAGGATTTTTTTATACGAAAGGCCATCGGCTGGATATTGAGAGAGTATTCAAAGACAAATCCCATCTGGGTTAAAACTTTTGTAAAAAAGCATTCCTTGTCAAGTCTGAGTCATCGTGAGGCTATTAAGTATATTTAGCAATAAACAGGAACCCGACTGATTTCTCATTTTCTTGTAGCCGGCTGAAAAGTAAACGGAGTTGCCTGATAAGGCAACCCCGGTAATTATATTATTTTGTTCCTGTACGGACCGGATTCCTAATCCTGTTTAAAAAACTCATCAATACTCAAATACAGTCCCATATTAAAACCAAATTTTCTGGAATTAATAGATTCGGGGCCTGCCAATTGCAGGTTGTAATAGGGTTGTAACTGCAACTGAACATATTTTATACCAAACCTGAGTGTAAGGGCAGGTTCAATGAAAATGAACATATCGTCTTCAAGTTCATGCAAACCCTCTGCTTCAAGTTCGGTTGGTGAATAACCAACAGTGTCTATATTTGAAAAATTTACCGATGCCAAACGTGTAGAAAAAGCGAAACCAATATTGTCGGTCTGCAATCCTATAGCCGGCTGCAGGAAAATACGCATCATATTTATCCCAAAAGTATTCGATTCAGTCAAAGTACCATTATCGAACAGGTCGTAATCGTAATTGACTTTTCCATAACCGGCACCGCCGTATACTTCGAATCTTCCGCTCTCGCCCATTGTAGTATAATATCCCACGCCTCCCTCTATTAGTGAGCGGGTCGATAAATATTGGTTATCAAGTGTATCACTGGTAACTGACCACTCATTTTTATTATAATACCCGTTAACCATAATACCCAGATGATCGGTCACTCCATAGGCAAGCTGAAGGTCCTTATTACCGATTTCCAGCTTAATATCCCCCTTTTCCTCAAGCATCGGTACATTTTGAGTGTTTGGGATATACATGATTTTGCAGGAAGATAAAATGATAA
>CAZQCO010000010.1:0-64633 GCA_964592225.1 uncultured Bacteroidales bacterium | reverse complement strand
CTTTATTATTATTTTAAAAGCAAAGAAGAACTATTTAATGAAGTTGTGAAACAAGAATTGAGTTATGTTAAAACGGAATTGAGTAAAATTACGGCTAGCAGTAAAGACTCGTTAACAATAATTAAAAAATATTTTCTTACCCGCTTAAAATTACTAAGCACAGCAGTAAATTATCACGAAACACTTAAAGCCGATTTCTTTGAGAAGTACAATTTTGTTAAAGATGTCAGGGACGATTTTACTGAATTTGAATATGCTCAACTTAACCAGATTTTTAAAAAAGGAAATAAAGAAGGTTATCTCGATATTAAAAATATAGTATCCACTGTAGATGCTGTTATGATGCTGGTAAACAGCATAGAGCTTCCCTTATATTTACAAAATAAATATGTTGAATATGAGACTACAATAGAGGATCTTGTATCGATGATAATAAATAGTCTACGATATAATAAAAAATAGTAGACATTTTTTTTGAATTTTATCTGACCAAAAAACAAAATAGGTCAAATTATATCTTTATTTTTGCATTGACTAAGAAACTAAAATAGTCAATAAATTAATTAATATGGAAAGATTTGCACTAAGAATTATAAAATGGAAATGGGTAATCATTGTAGTTGTGTTAGGCCTAACCCTTATTTTTGGTTATCAAATCAAGTATCTAAAAATAAATTCCGATATATTGAGCACCCTGCCTGATGATGATCCAACAGCACTTTTATATAAGAACATAGGTAAACAATTTGGGGGAAATGAAATAGGAATGATCGTTTTGGAAACCAATGATGTTTTTAAAACTGAAATATTACAACACATAAAGCAAATTACTGATAGTTTAAGAATTACTGATGGTGTATCAACTGTAACAAGCCTTACAAATATTCTTGATATCAAAAGTTCTGATTGGGGAATTGAAATAGGAAACCTGGTAGATGAGTATGATTTGCCTGATGATCAATCAGAATTAGATAGCCTTAAGGGCTATGTTTTTTCTAAAGAAATGTATAAAGGGGCTATAGTTTCTGAAGATGGAACAGCTACCGTGATTTTATTTACAGTATTTTCTGATGCAGATAAGCAGGAAATTGCCAATAATATCAAGACAAAAGTCGAAGCATTGAACTTACCAGAGATGGTTTATTTTGGTGGATTACCTTTTTTATTGAACGATGTTACGGATCTGATCCTGTCTGATATGATATGGCTTATACCTATCGTTTTTTTAGTTATTGCTTTAATATTATTATTTAGCTTCAGATCTTTTCGCGGGATGCTGTTACCCTTACTTACAGCCGGGATTACTGTAATCTGGACACTGGGTATAATGGGATTCTCAGGTTATGAGATAACAATTATAACTAGTTTTATGCCGGTTGTATTGCTGGCGATCGGAAGTGCTTATACAATTCATGTTCTAAACAGTATAAACTTAAATGCCCTAAAAGACAGAAAGCAGGCTTTAATCAAGGCTATGGCCTACACCACGATCCCGGTATTCCTGGCATCTGTTACAACCGCCATTGGCTTTGTTTCATTTATATTTGGAGCATACCTTACAATGACCAGGGACTTCGGCATTTGCACTGCCATTGGAATACTTATCGCTTTGTTGTTGTCAATATTTTTCGTCCCGGCAATTATTTCAGCATTATCAATGTATAGAAAAAAGATTAAAACTGAAAAAGCAGAAAAGAAAAGTATATTGACCCGTGTTATTCTGCGACCACTCGTACACCTTCTTTTCAACCATCCAAAACGCATTTTAATAGTATGGGGAATTCTGCTATTATTAAGCATAGCCGGTATATTCTTAATAAAAACCAGTGTAAACATAACTGATTATTTTAAAAAAGATAATCCCACAAGAATATCAGAAAATGTAATGCAGAAAAAATTTGGAGGTTCATTACCTGTTTTTATTGAATTTGATGGAGATGTACAGGAACCGGAAGTGTTGAATATGATAATTAAAACCGAAGATTTTATGATAGAGGATCCAAATATTTATTCTGCTCAATCCGTTGCCGATCTTGTTGAACAAATGAATGATGCGATGGGAGAAGGGGAAAAGATACCGGATGAAAAAGCTAAGATTGAACAATTATGGTTTCTTCTTGATGGGCAAGATGTTATGCAACAACTGGTTTCAGATGTACTGGATAAAGCGATTATTCAATCAAAATTTGGTTCTATTGAGACGGATGAGATAAAAGACTTTACTAATAAAATGAACAAATTTAGTGAGGATAATTCGAACGAAAGCTGTAAGATTAAATTTACCGGTATACCTCCTTTATATGTCAAACTTAACGACAGCCTTGTTAAAAGCCAATACAGCAGCCTTATAATTGCAATTATATTAGTACTTTTAATTGTAGGGGTCACAATGCGTTCATTTGCAAAAGGAGTTTACGCTACTATTCCGATTATCGCTACAATTTTAATACTACTGGGTTTTATGGGCTTCACCGGTATCTCGCTCGATATAGCAACAGTACTGGTAGGCAGTATTGCCCTGGGTATTGGTATCGACTATTCCATACATATTATTTCTGGTTTTAATACACATTTGAACGATCATGGGAATGTGGAAAAAGCAATTGAAGAAACAATTATGGCAAAGGGAAAAGCTGTTATTATAAATGTAGTATCAGTAGCCGCAGGATTTTTGGTGCTGTTGTTTGCGCAAATACTCCCTATACGAAATTTTGGCTTACTGATTGCGATAAGTATGTTTGGCTCAGGGTTGGGCGCACTAACTTTATTGCCTGTGATATTAATATTGGCAAACAGAAGAAAAAAATATCTGCAAAATAATTTTTAACACCTTAAACATAGTGACATGAAAACAAAAATTTATTCAGCAGTCATTACTATACTAATAATAGTAGGAAGTATATTAATTGTAAATGCACAGGATGTCAATACTATTCTGAAGAATATGGATAATGTATTATATGCTCCAAATGATTTGACAGGAACAAATAAAATTATTTTAATTGATAAAAACGGTAAACAAGAAATCCGGGAAGCGACTATCAAGCAAAAAGGTACGGATAAACGCATCATGCGTTTCACTTCACCGGCATCGCAAGCCGGCATATCCGTTTTATCCCTCCCAAACGATATAATGTACCTTTATTTGCCCGCATTTGACAAAGAACGCCGAATCTCTGCCAGTATTAAAAACCAGAATTTTGCCGGTACCGATTTTTCTTATGACGATATGGAATCAAAACCCTATGCCGAAAAATATGCGGCAAAACTCATTAAAACGGAAGAAAATGTATTTGTGGTGGAGCTAACACCAAAAGAACGATCCGATTATTCCAAAATAATTGTATATATCAATAAAGCAAATTATTATCCTGAGTTAATGGAGTATTACGATAGAAGCAATACAAAAATTAAAGTAGCTAAATACACATTCAAAAAAATTGGTAAGTACTGGAATGCCATAGAAATTGAAATGACTGACCTAAAGAAAAACCATAAAACCAAAATGCAAATGTCGGATGTTAAATACGATACAGGCTTATCTGACGATGAATTTACGGTAAGAATACTTAAACAATAATTATAGCATCAGATATGAATAAGATCAATATATCTCTAATTTTAATTTTGACTTCCTTAGGACTTGCATATGCTCAGGAGAATCCGTTACAATTATCAGGAGAGTTGATGACCGATCAACGGTTCCTTCTTCAGGAAAAAAGTCCCTGGGTGTGGAACGAAAATCGTCTCACTGTTAAACTGGACAAAAAAATCACTGGTAATTCAAAATTCTATAGTGAAGTCTGGCTTCGAAACATAGGTTTACCCGATATTACCTCGTCAAGCGATTTATATAACAAAGGAATAATTGATCCTTATAATCTTGAAATAAGGGAGGCATATGTTCAACTATATGGTTTTCTTACAAAAAATTTGGATATAACCATTGGACGTCAACGAATTGCCTGGGGAACTGCCGATGTGATAAACCCAACAGATAACCTGAATCCCTACGACATGGAAGACATTCTGGATTTTGGTCGTCATCGCGGTGCTGATGCAATAAACTTGCAGTATTATTTTAATAATGATTTTTCGTTGCAGGGTGTGTATGTTCCATTCTTTCAACCGGCTAATTTACCTGTGGGCATTTTTGCCGGGGCACTGAATTCTTCAATGGAAATGCCACCAGGCATGGTTTTAGTGGAATACTCCGACACAATGCTCATGCCGGAATATAATCTTGGGGAAAGCTCTACAACAGGTTTAAGATTTAAAGGGTTCGCTGGTGGGATTGATTTTTCAGTGAGTTATGTTTGGGGCAGGAACGGTTTACCAAACAATACGAGAAATATATTTATTCCGGTTGATGCTCAGGGAGGAATGAATATAAACGCCCAACTATCCTATGAAAGGGATCATATCATTGGTGCAGATCTGGCTACAAGCATTGCAGGGATAGGTTTCTGGGCAGAAGCCGCTGCATTTATCCCGAAAGAGGATTTAATCATGACCAATGATCTCTCAGCCCTTTTTCCTATGTCTCCTGAACCTGTAATAGTAGATTCACTTATCTTGGATACAAAACCCTTTATAAAATTTGTAGTAGGTGGTGACTATAATTTTGCAGATGGATCATACTTAAATCTTCAATACATACATGGTTTCATTCATGAAAGGGGAAATAATGCATTGAATGACTATTTCTTTTTAAGATATGATAAAAGTTTCTTCAATGACAAGCTTAAAATTTCACCCCTAAGTGGAGTTTTCATTATTACCGACTGGAAGGATATCAAAGAGAATTATGCCCTTGCATATATGCCGGTAATAACTTATAAAGCAACTGTTAATACTGAAATTTCATTATCCTCAGTGCTCTTTGAAGGCAAAGGCGATAACTTATTTGCCAACATGAAGGACTATGATATGTTTATATTTAATCTGAAGTATCACTTTTAAGAATATAAGGCGATTGCTTCCTTCGGTTTCATTTGTTTTACAGCATACTAAAAGGAGATAATGATTTTATTCATATTATATCCTAGCATCACTGTCGGATATTTCTCTCTCAGTTCCAATGCTTTTAACGGATCACATTTCAGGTTTATACTCAAATCGCCATTCAGATCCATTAGCGCAAACATTTTATCAAATACTTTGAATACAAGAGTTGAGTCATCGAAAGGAAAGCCCTCAGATGTTTCTTTTTTTAAAGATAATATTCCCGTAACGATTTAATGTTCATTAAAGCCTATGGAATAGTAAAAGTTAAAATTAGGCTTTTTAATAATAAAGAGGGCGGTTTCACCCTTTTGAAGCTTTTAAAAATCCATCTTATAACTTATGGAAGGTACGATAACCAAAACTTCATCCCTCTCAACACGGGCAGTTTTATAATTATAATTAAAACCATAAAATTCTTTTCTTCCAAATACATTCAATACCTGTAATGCCCAGCTGCTTGAATAATGCTTTCGGTTTATTTTATAGGTTAGTGTAAGATCAAATTGATATATATTCGGGTCATGCCCTTCATAGGCATGTGTATAATCGTAAACCACATCGTGCACTGCCTCTGAAGTTTCATAGTCAACCGGAATATGACGATTTCCTCCCAGAAAATTCAACCTCCCGTTTACACTTAGCATATGGTTCTTTTGTACCTGCCATTCTTTGCCAAATAAAAGATTGACAACATAATTCCTGTTGTACATGGTACTACGCTGGATTCCATCACCTCCTGAATATTTGGAGTCGAACAATGAGGCTGTGATAAGGTAATAATAACCTTTATGCAGGAATCTTTCCAAGGTTACATCAATTCCATAATTAAGCCCTGTTCCTTCATTAGTGAGCTCTGATGCCAGATACCAGGCTCTGTCCATATTTATTGTGGAATAAGCACTATCGGGAATTACCGGTACATCATAGAGGTATTGAATGTAGGGTTCGATTTTTAATCTGAGGTAAGGAGTAAAACTATAATCCATTCCCACGACCATGTGGTGCGATTTTGTCATTCGTAAATTGGTATTAGGTTTCGTGATATTACCATTGTTTTCAACTTCAGCCAGATATACCCCTAGGGGTTCCAGTTGACTATGCTTACCATATCCCATACTGAATGTCATTCCTGTTGGAAGTTTATAAGACAGTCCAAGCCTTGGTTCAAATAAAATTTCATCGTTCAATGCCAGATAGAACAAATGAGCACCTGCATTAATGGTTAATCCAGGTATAAACTCAAATCTCGATTGCGAAAAGATCTGATAGAGTTCTGTACCCCCTTCTTCCTTTACTAATTGGGTCAGTGAGGCTCCTTCTGTAAAGCTGGCCTGTAAATCGGAATTATAATATAATTTATTGATTATAATACCCGTGCGATTTGTATGTTTTGCACTGAATTTTGTGTTTAATTTACTTGAGAAGGTATATTTCCAATTTAAGTCTTGTACACTTTGTTTCGGGTATTCATTTATGAGATCCATTGTCAGATAGCTCTCATCAAAACTTGTTTCATTGGCCGAGGCACTAAGAATAGATTCAACAAAAAAATTTCTACTTAGGGTAATTTTATGATTAAATCCTACCGCACCCAGGTTTATTTTCCCTTCCATGTTTTCCCTATCATTAAAGGTTTCCCATTCACTGGAATCCATTTTTGCATATCCATTTATTTCATCGATTCCTCCAATTCCCCAAAGTGAAAATGTGCCTGCCTTCGCAGTTGGAAGATTTATTTTAAAGCAAAGATCCTGGTATACCGGTAAATTAGTATCATCGGGTAATACATATTTAATCAAACCAAAAGTTGAGTAACGATAATTGAACAGGTATGAAGCATTCTTACCTTTAACAAAAGGGCCCTCCGAAGATATATCCAATCCCATTGCACCAATCTGAAAGGCATGTTCATACTGCTCATTGTTGCCATTTCGCAATTTTATGTCAAACACTCCCGACAAAACATTGCCATACTCTGCCGGAAAAGCGCTGGTATAAAAATCAGAATTAGCAAGCATCTGACTGCTAAAAAGAGTGATCCCTCCTCCACCTAACGCAGCCATATCGGCAAAGTGATTGGGATTTGGAATCTCCACTCCTTCCAATCTCCATAAAAGTCCTTTTGGAGCATTCCCTCGCACTACTATGGAATTATCCTCCATATATCCCGTAGCTACGCCGGCAAACGAAGAAGCAAGCCTGGCCGGATCATCGAATCCTCCGGCATAACGATGTGCCTCGTCCATGTTCATCATCCGGGCACTGATAGATGCCATATTATTCAAGGGCCGATCCTTTTTGATATCTGCATGTATCTCAACGGCATCAAGTTTTATGACCGACTCGGACAAACCTGCGTTGATAACAACCTCCTTAGCAGATCCTAACATAATCTCAGGAATAATATGAGGTTCGTAACCCAAAAAGCTGATTTGTATATTGTATCTTCCTACCGGTACTTGTTCGATTTTGAACTTTCCGTTCGGATCACTGATCGTTACCAATTGAGGGTCCGTATTTAAAATTACAATTGTTGCTCCCGGTAAAGG
Organism: uncultured Bacteroidales bacterium; assembly: GCA_964592225.1. Classification (GTDB taxonomy): domain Bacteria; phylum Bacteroidota; class Bacteroidia; order Bacteroidales; family UBA10428; genus UBA10428. The sequence goes on along the minus strand of CAZQCO010000010.1, from coordinate 57,077 downwards.
AAATTCAGTCTCCCTCTCAAAAACAGTTCCGCGAACAGTTTGGACCGGTACCTGTGCCTCAGACTGCCAACAAAAAAGTGAAAAAAATGCTGTGAAAAAAATAATTACTTTGATCATGGTTTTGGTTTAGCCTTATAGACAGCTTCCCAGGAAAGGAGTTGCATGTTTCCCTCTGAAAATAATAAGAAATATTCTATTAATTGTAGATGAATTGTATCAAAACAATTATCAGGGATTAAAAGCATCTGTTATATGATCGATCTCGTAATGCCCTTCTGATCCAATAATTGAAACAATATCAAAACGGACTTCAGGGGCTGAAGGAATGGTGTTCAAATAAGCCTCGGCAGCTTCAATGAGGTAACGTTGTTTCTTTTTTGTGACAAATTCGGAGGGATCGCCGAAATAATCGGTACTGCGCAATTTTACTTCTACAATAACCAGCCAATCCTTATCATAAGCAATAATGTCAATTTCTTTATGCTTGTAGCGCCAGTTCAGCTTCACTATTTTATATTTCTTACCAACCAGGTATTCGGCAGCTAACTTTTCACCCTTTTCACCTATTTCGTTATGATGCGCCATTAATACAAAATTTTATCCTGATCGATTTATGGTATATATTTAACATAACTGGTATCCCCGTTTACACTCAATTCAATTTCTGTTCCCAGTATGAAGGGCACATTATTATCGATATGTCCGGCCGGAAAATCAAAAGCCACCGGGAAATTGTAGTTTTTTACGGCTTCACCGATGATCTCATATGGACTTTTACCAAAGGGCCGTTTTTTATCCTCCATAGCTGTCATACCCCCCGTTATCAGCCCCTTTAGACCCTTTAATTTCCCCGATAAACGCAGGTTATTCAGCATGCGGTCGAGATGGTATAATTGTTCTCCCACATCTTCGATGAACAGTATATTATCTTTTGTGTCGATCTCAAAAGATGTCGATTGAAGACTGTATAAAATAGATAAATTTCCGCCGACTAGTTTGCCCCGGCAAGTTCCCATTCGGTTGAGCGTATTGCCATTTATTCTGACTTCGGGCATTTCTCCCTTCAGTATGGAATCGAGTTGCAGAAGATTTTCCTGAAAGTAAGGGCTGCTAAAATTCACCGGCATGGGTGCATGTATCGAAGGAATCTGATATTTCCCATTTAACAGGGAATGAAATACTGTTATATCACTAAATCCGACAATCCATTTAGGAAATCTTCGAAATCCGGAAAAATCCAGAGCATCGGCAATGCGTATTGATCCATAACCACCACGGGCACAGAAAATAGCTTTTATATTCTTGTTATCCAGTGCCGTCTGAAAATCATCCAGACGTTGCTTATCGGTGCCCGCGAACTGGTTATACTCACTGAAAATATTTTCTCCGGATATTACCTCATAGCCCAGTTGAGTCAATGATTTTATCGTCTGTTCGATATAGCTTTTTTCAACCCTGCTGGCAGGTGCAACAATTCCAATGGCATCGCCTTTTTTTAACTTCGGTGGAAATTTTATAGAGCCCATATTAGTTCGACTAGTAATTATTTCCTAAAATACTGCTTTTACATATCTTTGCGGGACTATCCTTCAAAAGATCATTAATAATCTGCAAAGCAACAGATGACAATTTACTGAAAAATCGGAAAGTTGAAATGAGAAAATATAAACGGTTTTTAATTACAGCAGCTTTACCCTATGCTAACGGACCGGTTCATATCGGGCATCTTGCCGGCGTATATGTTCCTGCCGATATCTATGTCCGGTATCTGCGACTAAGAGGTGAAGATGTTGTATTTGTATGCGGCTCCGATGAACATGGTATCCCGATCACACTGAAAGCAAGACAGGAAGGAGTAAGTCCGAAAGATATTGTCGACCGTTATCATGGAATCAATAAAAAAGCATTCTCCGATTTTGGTATATCCTTCGATATTTATTCACGTACCACATCTAAAATTCATGCTGAAACAGCTTCGGAATTTTTCCAGACACTTTATGACAAGAAAATATTTATTGAAAAAACCTCACAACAATATTTCGATACCGAAGCTAACCAGTTCCTGGCCGATCGCTATATAACCGGAACCTGTCCTCACTGTAATAATGAAGGTGCTTATGGCGACCAGTGTGAAAAATGCGGTACATCCTTAACCCCTACCGACCTTATTAACCCAAAGTCAATGATTAGCGGCGGCCAGCCTGTTCTGAAAGAAACAAAACACTGGTACCTGCCTCTCGACAAGTATACCGGCTTCCTGGAAGAATGGATTCTTAAGGGGCATAAGGAATGGAAAGTAAACGTTTACGGACAGTGTAAATCGTGGATTAAGGACATAGGCCTCGAACCCAGGGCCGTAACACGTGACCTCGATTGGGGTGTGAAAGTTCCGGTTGAAGGAGCAGAAGGAAAAGTATTATACGTATGGTTTGATGCTCCCATAGGATATATTTCAAATACTATTGAGTGGGCGGAAAAAGAACAAAAGGACTGGAAAAAATACTGGCAGGATGAAGAAACCTGTATGGTTCATTTTATAGGGAAAGACAACATTGTTTTTCATTGCATTATTTTCCCCGTTATGCTTAAAACACACGGAAAATACATATTGCCCCAGAATGTTCCGGCTAACGAATTCCTGAATCTTGAAGGCGATAAAATATCCACTTCACGGAACTGGGCGGTTTGGTTGCATGAATACCTGGAAGATTTTCCCGGAAAAGAAGATGTTCTGCGATATACTCTGTGTGCCAACGCCCCCGAAACCAAGGACAACGATTTCACATGGAAAGATCTGCAGGCCAGGAATAATAATGAACTGGTAGCTATTCTGGGTAATTTTGTTAACCGTTCAGTTGTTCTTACCCAAAAATTCTATCATGGAAAGGTACCTGCAATTACAAAACAAACTGATCTTGATGCGCAGGTTCTAGCAGAGATTTCCGTTATCAAAACCTCTGTTGAAAGCAGTCTGGAAAATTTCCGGTTACGCGAATCGCTCAAAAATGCAATGGATCTGGCTCGGCTTGGTAACAAATACCTGGCCGATACCGAACCCTGGAATCTTCAGAAATCGGATCCCGAACGGGTAAAGACCATTATGAATATTTCCTTACAGATCACGGCAAATCTTTCAACATTAATTTCCCCGTTTTTACCCAATTCGGCGAAAAAACTATGTGAATTCCTGAATATCGATCCAATTCCATGGAACAAAATAGGGAAGACTGAATTATTACTACCGGATCATCAATTGGGTAAAACCGGATTACTTTTCGAAAAAATAGAAGATGATGCTATTGAACAACAGCTCGAAAAATTAAGAATGACCAAAGAACAAAACACTTTAAAAAATAGTAATGTGAAACCACAGAAAGATGAAATTACTTACGATGATTTTTCCCGGATGGATATTCGCGTAGGTACCATTCTCGAAGCCGAAAAAGTTCCGAAAACGCAAAAATTACTGAAATTAAAAATCGATACGGGAGTCGATCAACGAACTGTTGTTTCGGGTATTGCTGAATATTTCGATCCTGAATCCATCGTAGGAAATCAGGTTTGTGTGTTGATGAACCTGGAACCGCGAACGATAAAGGGAATCGAATCGAAGGGGATGATACTGATGGCCGAAGAAGAAGATGGTTGCCTCAAATTTGTTGCCCCCTCCGGGAAGGTCAGCCCCGGAAGCGGAGTCAGCTAATTCTGCTGAGCTTCGAGAAGCCAAACCGACTGATCGAGCTGAATCCGGATCCTTCGCAGTTCCTCAATGGCACGCCGGTGTTCGTAATATGTTCCCACAACCACCCTGTATTGCATGTTCCCGGTATGTAAAATCTCCGGCGAAAATCCTTTACGTACCAGCTGCTCTTTTAAAATTTCGGCATTCCGCATAGTTTTAAAGCTCCCGGCTACCAGGTAATATGCAATTTTGTCTCCGGAAATTTCAGTAACAACCTCTCTGTTATCTGGTACCGAAGTCTTTTCTAATGTCAATGCATTTCTCGTTGTTGTTTTATGATCCAAAACCTGTTCAACTGCCCGTGAAATTGAATCAGCCACAAGGTCAGATGAGGGCCCAAAAATCACAACTTCATCGGTCGATCCGGAATTCTTTTTGATATTGAACAAACGAACTTCTTTCCCTTCGGAAATCAGAATGATAAATGTAATGGATATCATTAGCAGTAGTATACCTATGGCTATATACAACCCTGAAAGCTTCCTGGGTCCCGGAGTCAGTGGTGTTAAGTTTGTAGTAACCGGTTTACTATAATTTTCTATATCCGGTTCAATATTAAGCACATCAAGTCCGAAAGAGTCTGCAAGATAATTAGCATCTTCAAGTTCTTTGAAATGTATTCTTTGCTCCTTATCAATAGCAAACTCACCAATCCCCTCTAGTAAAACCTTCCCTTCCTTTCGTATCTGATTGTGAAACTCCTGCACGTAATTATCTATATGTTCCGATGCCTTTTCATTACTGATACCCAACGATTTTACCAAATGATTTTCAAGTACACCATTATCCTTAATCCATTCGGGTTGAAATTGTATTCGCTTGCTTGGCGGAACAATTATTTTCTTGGCCTTCCTGTAAATAGCATTTTTATAGGTTGTTTCAAATCCGCCAATTCCACGCAGAATGACACATTCGTTCAGCAGAATCAACTCACGTATAAAGGGTGTAATATCCAAGCAAAAATTATTTGGCTTTAAAAATAAGCTAGCTCACAAAAATATAAATTATTGACTGGAATTATTTATAAACACTAGACAATCCTATTATCCACCCAAAATTGAGTAATTCAAAGAAAAGTAAGTACTCTCTAGGTAGGTTGAATCGAAAATCTTAATTTCGCTGAAAACAATAATATTCATGCAACAAATAAAGATGGTGGATCTGCATGGACAGTACCTTCGAATAAAGAAGGACATTGATGCAGCAATTCAGAAAGTTTTAGATTCAACTGCTTTTATTAACGGACCCGCTGTTAAAGAATTTAATACCGAATTAGCAAAATATCTTAATATAAAACATGTTATAGGATGCGCTAATGGCACCGATGCTCTCCAAATTGCTCTTATGTCACTTGATCTTAAACCCGGCGATGAAGTTATTTCACCAGATTTTACTTTTATTGCAACTGTTGAGGTAATTTCATTACTAGGTCTAAAACCTGTTATTGTTGATGTTGACCCTAATACCTTTACTATTGATATCCAACAGGTTAAAAAAGCCATAACTCCAAGAACCAAAGCCATTATCCCCGTTCATCTTTATGGATTATGTGCTAATACAGGTGAACTGATTCCAATATGTGAAGAAAACAAAATAGCCATTATCGAAGATACAGCACAAGCTCTCGGTGCTGATTATAATGACGGAAATATATCAGGTAAAGCAGGTACATTAGGCACTATTGGCTGTACATCCTTTTTCCCTTCAAAAAACCTGGGGGCTTATGGTGATGGAGGAGCGATGATGACTAATGACGACAGGCTTGCCGAAAGAATGCGAAGTATTGCGAATCATGGTGCTAAAGTAAAATATTATCACGATGAAATTGGTGTTAACTCACGACTTGACACTTTACAGGCTGCTATCCTCAATGTAAAACTTAAATACCTCGATGAATATGCCTCGGCCCGTCAAAAGGCTGCTGCTTATTACACCCGGAGGCTTTCAAAACTTGAAGGAATCTCCACTCCAATCGTTCCTCAATATACAAGCCATGTATACCATCAGTATACTATCAAATATGCCGGCGATCGTGATGCTTTAAAAAATTATCTTACTGAAAAAGGTATACCCAGCATGATATATTATCCCGTTCCCATGCATGCGCAAAAAGCATTTCATGCACAAGGCAACTATACTGTGTCGAATATTCTGGCAAAAACTGTACTTTCATTACCTATGCATACTGAGCTTACTGAAGCTGAACAGGATTATATATGCAATACCATTGAAAATTTCATTTAAAATTAAATTATGTCGAAGGATTATTTTGTTCATCCCTCAGCAATTATAGACGAAGGAAGTACTATTGGACCTGGAACGAAAATCTGGCATTTTACACATATTATGTCTGGTTCTGTAATCGGAGACAACTGTAATCTGGGGCAAAATGTAGTGGTATCGCCAGGAGTTGTACTGGGAAATAATGTAAAAGTACAAAATAATGTATCGATCTATTCCGGAGTTATTTGCGAAAATGATGTCTTCCTTGGTCCGTCAATGGTATTTACCAATATAATCAATCCACGTAGTGCAGTTGTGCGACGCGACCAATATGTTAAAACATGGGTGAAAAAAGGTGCAACAATCGGAGCCAATGCAACATTGATATGTGGAAATACTATCGGTGAATATGCTCTCATTGGAGCTGGTGCTGTTGTAACAAAAGAAGTGTTAAATTATGCGCTTGTCGTTGGAAATCCTGCTAAACAGATAGGCTGGGTCAGCGAATATGGACATACATTAAATTTCAATAGTGAAGGGATTGCTATATGTCCGGAAGGCAAGGAAAAATATAAATTAGAAAACCATCAAGTAATAAAAATCTGATTGTGGATACTATTTTAGTAACAGGCGGAACGGGATATATCGGCTCGCATACAGCAGTTGAGCTTATGACTAGCGGTTACAATGTCGTGATTGTCGACAATCTTTCTAATTCTCAGATCGAAGTACTCGACGGAATTGAAACAATTACCGGGAAACGCCCTGCTTTCGAGCAATTTGACCTCTGTGATAGAGGTAAAGTACATGCTTTGTTCCGGAAATATAAAATAGATGCGATCATTCATTTTGCTGCTCTTAAAGCCGTAAATGAATCCATCGAAAAACCACTGGAATACTATCATAATAATCTTGAATCGCTGATTATCCTGTTGGAATCGATGAAGAAATACAACACATCTTGTTTGGTTTTCTCTTCATCCTGTACTGTATACGGTCAGCCTGATGAACTTCCTGTAACCGAAAATGCTCCGATTAAAAAAGCCCTGGCACCTTATGGAAATACAAAACAAATAGCGGAAGAAATTATCCAGGATACCATTCATGTGGTACCTGGCATAAGGGCTATTTCACTGCGATACTTTAATCCTATCGGAGCCCATTTCACAGCTAATATTGGCGAATTACCCAGAGGTATCCCGCAAAATCTTGTCCCATTTGTGACACAAACTGTTGCCGGAATTCGCGAAAAACTCAGGGTTTTCGGTGAAGATTACAATACTCCCGATGGCACTCCGGTACGTGATTATATTTATGTTGTCGATCTTGCAAAGGCACATGTGGTTTCAGTAAAACGATTACTGGAAAACCAAAATAAATCGAACTACGAAATTTTTAATCTGGGCACAGGTAAGGGCAGATCAGTGATGGAAATTATTAAAACTTTCGAAAAAGCTACAGGACTCAAAGTTGCATACGAAATTGTTGATCGCAGGGAAGGTGATATAGAAAAAGTATGGGCCGATACAACCCATGCAAACAAAGTATTAGGTTGGAAAGCCGATACTCCACTGGAAGAAACTTTACTTACAGCATGGAACTGGGAGAAAAAAATCAGAAATATTCAATAGAATAATTTATGACGAAGAAGACAATAGTTATTACCGGTGGTGCCGGATTTATTGGATCACACGTTATCCGGCAGTTTGTAACGAATTATCCGGAATATCTTATCCTCAATGTCGATAAACTTACCTATGCCGGTAATCTTGAAAACCTCAAGGATATAGAGACTTCTCCGAACTATAAATTTATCAAACTGGATATTGTTGATCAGAAAGCTGTCGATTCACTTTTCGGAGATAATAAAATTGACGGTATAATACATCTTGCGGCAGAATCGCATGTCGATCGCTCTATATCCAACCCCATGGAATTCATCAATGCCAATATCATAGGTACGGTGAACCTTCTCAACGCATGCTGCAAATACTGGAAAAATAATCTGCAGGATAAACGTTTTTATCATATTTCAACCGATGAGGTATATGGTTCTATTGAAGATGGAGGCTATTTTCAGGAAACTACACCTTATGATCCTCGCAGTCCCTATTCCGCATCGAAAGCCAGTAGTGATCATTTTATCCGGGCCTATCAGAACACCTATGAATTGCCTGTTGTAATCTCAAATTGTTCAAATAACTATGGCCCCAACCAGTTTCCGGAAAAATTAATCCCCCTTTCCATAAACAACATTAAAAAAAATATAACCATTCCCATATACGGAAAAGGCAAAAATATCCGCGATTGGCTCTATGTTATTGACCATGCCAAAGCTATCGATCTTATTTTCCATAAAGGGAAAAATGGGAGCACATACAATATTGGTGGAAATAATGAATGGAAAAATATTGACCTCATCCGCTTGCTTTGTAAAGTTATGGATAAAAAACTTGGCAGAACAGATGGTACTTCAGCAAGACTGATCACTTTTGTAAAGGACAGAGCTGGTCATGATTTACGTTATGCTATTGACTCCGGAAAACTGAGGAAGGAACTTGGATGGAAACCCTCTGTTACTTTCGAGGAAGGATTGGAAAAAACCGTCGACTGGTATCTTGCTAATGAAGTTTGGATTGAAAATATTACATCGGGTGAATACGAAAAATATTACCAGAAACAATATACCGACCGTTAGTTTATAGCGATACTAATTATTCTACCGTAACCGATTTAGCCAGATTTCGGGGCTGATCGACATTGCATCCCCTTATTACTGCAATATAGTATGAGAAAAGTTGCAGCGGTATGACTGCGAGGAGTGGTGCAAAAACATTTTCAACTTCAGGAATCTCAATAACATGATCGGCCATATCGTGAATAGTAGTATCTCCTTCGGTAACCACTGCTATAACAATCCCATTCCGTGCTTTTACCTCCTGAATGTTACTTACTATTTTTTCATAGGATGAGTCCCTGGAAGCTACAACCACAACAGGCATCTTATTATCAATAAGCGCTATCGGTCCATGTTTCATTTCAGCAGCAGGGTAACCTTCTGCATGAATATAGGATATTTCTTTAAGTTTGAGTGCTCCTTCAAGAGCAACAGGGAACAGATATCCACGCCCCAGGTAAAGAGCGTTATTGGCCTCTTTGTAAAGTGTGGCAAGTTTTTTTAACAGATCAGCCTTGGTAAGAATTTTTTCAATTTTCCCGGGTACAAGCGCGAACTCCTGAATAAGAGCCTTATACCGATCATCAGTTATTAGTCCTTTCTTTTTACCGATAAGTATAGCCATCATGGCCAGCACGGTTACCTGGCATGTAAATGCTTTTGTTGAGGCAACTCCTATTTCAGGCCCGGCATGAGTATAAACACCGGCATCGGTCTCTCTTGGTATTGACGACCCTACAACATTACATATGCCCAAAACCATTGCTCCTTTTTCTTTCGCCATTTTTATTGCAGCCAGGGTATCGGCTGTTTCACCACTCTGACTTATGGCGATCACAATATCTCCTTCATTAATAACAGGATTCCGATACCTGAATTCCGAAGCATATTCAACTTCAACTGAAATGCGTGCCAGATCCTCAAAGAGATATTCCCCAACCAGACCCGCGTGCCAGGAGGTACCGCAACCAATAATAATTATTCGTTTAGCCTCAATTAATCCGGGTAATACCTGAAATAATCCTCCCAGACGGAGTTCTCCATTTTTCGAATTTACACGCCCTCTGAAAGTATCTTCAATGGAACGGGGTTGTTCGAAAATTTCTTTCAGCATAAAATGTTCATAGCCCCCTTTGTCTATTTCACCAATATCGAAAGTCAGTTCCTGAACAGTCGGAGTTGAAATATCCTGACTAGTTGTTTTAAGAATTAATTGCTCTTTCCTTATTATTGCAACATCCCCGTCGTTCAGATAAATTACGCTTTTTGTATACTCTACAATAGGAGTGGCATCCGATGCCACAAAATATTCATCATTACCAACTCCAATAACAAGCGGACTGCCCTTACGTGCAGCTATTAACTTATCAGGTTCATCAACACACATAACCACAAGTCCGTAGGCTCCTATTACTTTCGATAATGCTAAGCGGACAGCGAGTTCTGCATCTACTTTGCCATATTCGTAAATATATTCAATGAGATTTGCAAGCACTTCCGTATCAGTTTCACTTTTAAAATTAACTCCCCTGGTCTCCAATTTATCACGCAAACGAGTATAATTTTCAATTATACCATTATGAATTATAATAAATTTACCATGAAAGGAAACATGAGGATGTGCATTGATATCATTAGGTTCGCCATGGGTTGCCCAACGGGTGTGACCTATTCCGACAGATCCCTTTGTATCTTTTCCATTTAAATGTTTTTCAAGATCAGTAACTTTCCCTTTACACTTAAATACATTGGTCTTACTACCAAGAATGGCTATACCAGCAGAATCATAGCCACGATATTCAAGTCTTTTTAATCCGTTTATTAACACGGGGAGTGCTTCACGGTCACCTATGTAACCAACAATACCACACATAATGACTAAGGTATTTTAGAATAAATAATTCGGACAAATGGAGGGCGGGAAGTTTTACTCCCGTTAAGTACAACTCTGGAAGGAGTATATTCCACATATGTTACTGGTGACCCTTTGGAAGCAAATAAATAAAAAGCATCGCTTAATGTGCTGTTATCATCACGAAGATATTCGTGAATATGATTTCCTATATTTAATACGTATTGATAATTGTAGCTATCAAAATATCCCCAAAGATAATTTTCCACAAGTTGATCATCAAGAATTGCAGCATTTGTTTTACTATCATATATTCCCAGATTCGAAGGAGGAGGATACAGTTCCACATCGCGCAGAAAACGAACTGAGTCCACTGGCAGAATAAGCTGGGCAATGTTTACCGATACTGCATTGTTGAGAGTTTCTCGTAAGGCAGCAAGTGTAGGAAGTTTGAGATACACTTTTGTGCCGGCAAGTGATTGAACATACGCCGAACTATAGCTAGTTACCGTGTCGTTTACTAAATGCTGTAACTTAGCATTCAGCGTACTGCGGTACAGGTTAAGATGTGCGCCTCCTTCATCAAAATCGGAATCAGGATTACCTAAATAGAATACATTACTAACCGTATCCCATACAGCAGAGTCGGAATTCCATTCAAGAGTTCGAAGGGTCATTAAAGAAGTGCTGTGATCTACCTTGATAATCCCTCCTCCCGATTCTGCACGAGGTTCAACAGCAAAGTAAAAACCTTTGAAATATTCTTTGAAAATATCCTGATCGTACAAACCGTAAATGCCTTCATTAATTAAATTTGTATCAATAAATCGTTCAGCAAACTCTTTTTTTAACTTTATGGAATAAACAGTAATTGTATCGTCTTCTCTTAATTCCAACCTGCCTTTATAAGGGGGACCGTCATTTATAGGTTCCGGGCTGTACATATGCGAGAATAAAATATAATCAGATTTGGAATAAGCCGGCATCGGTTCGTACAGTTCAAAAACATTGAAATCAATATCCATTGAATCGCCATAAACCGTTGTATAATACAATTCAATTGTAAGATCGAGGATCTCTGTACTATCGGGGTTTAAATCATTTCTAAAACTTACTTCATTAGCATAAATAATATCACATATAAAATCAGTCTCAATTATGCCTATAACAGTGTCATTAACACATCCTAACGGACTATATCCTATGGATCTGGTTTCAAGAGCTTCAAGACTAACTGTATATAATTCAACAGGAATTGAATCGATAATTACATCCAGCATGTCATTATCAGGTAAAATATCATTTGGATCAATCTGAAGAGGTTTTTCAGTACAATTTATCAGGATAGAAAATGTAATGAAAGAAAGTAAGACAATTGTTATTAATTGCCAGAATTTTGAGAAAGGATTATTTTGCTCCATCAACTACTTCACTTAGTATTTTATCATAAAAATCTGAGTATGCTTCAACATATGCATCTTCTGGTTGATACTCCAATATAGGTAAATCGGATTTTGAAGCAAATTGTTGTACATCCCCGTTAATTTTTTCACTTCCCATTATAAGGCCATCTGAAAATTTGATTGCCAGTTTCATTAAATTTATATAGTTGGCAGTCTTAATAACTTCCAGATCTTTGATATCAATACCATCCCACACTAACTTCTGAATCATCCTGCTGTCTAGCGAACCTTGAAAATCATAATCGTAAATTGAGGTCACTACGCTCGAATCCATAAATAGCGGATCGTCGTGATAAAACTTTTTAATATACAAGGGTACCAGGCTGGTAAACCAACCCTGACAATGTATCAGGTCGGGTGCCCATTGTAATTTCTTCACAGTTTCAATTACTCCGCGGGCAAAAAATATGGCTCGTTCATCATTATCCTTGCATAAAACACCTTTTGTATCCTTGAGCATCGATTTCCTCTGAAAATATTCATCATTATCTATAAAATAAACCTGCATCCGTGCAGCCTGAATAGATGCTACTTTTATTATTAATGGATGGTCCGTATCATCAATAATCAAATTCATCCCCGATAAGCGAATCACTTCGTGAAGTTGATTTCTGCGTTCGTTTATACAGCCAAACCTGGGCATGAAAGTACGGATTTCTTTCCCTTTGTCCTGTATACCCTGAGGAAGATTTCGGCCAATAAGCGATAATTCTGATTCTGGAAGATAGGGAGTGATTTCTTGTGAAATAAACAATACTTTTTTACTTTCCATCTGCTGCTCTATATTTCCGAAACTAGCTGCAAAATTACGAAAAATATTTTCAATAGTGAACCAACAAGATAATGAGCTTATTTTATTTTGACTAAACCAGGTCGCCGAAGTCCCGAATAACTATGTTTTGATGAATGATCGCTACTGTCCCGTTCAGAAATTATTTAAATTTGCGCGATTTTCAATATGAAAATATATACAACAATAATATCACTTCAATCTGCGCTGAGAGAATATCGCAGCAAGAACTATCAAATTGGGTTTGTCCCCACAATGGGAGCATTGCATAAAGGACATTTATCATTGCTAAAGCAATGCCTTGCAAAAGATGATATTTCAGTTGTCAGTATTTATGTGAATCCTTCACAATTCAATGACAAGAACGACTTTCGTAACTATCCGAGAAATTTTCAGAGCGACTTGGATCTCTTGAAAGAAAACGGCTGCCATATAGTTTTCCTTCCCGGCGACGATGAAATGTATCCTTCAGCAGACACACGTGAGTTCGACTTTGGAATGATGGGAACAATAATGGAAGGAAAATATCGTCCGGGCCATTTCAACGGTGTTGCACAAATTGTTACCAAATTATTTGATGCGGTCAATCCTCATAGAGCTTATTTTGGCAGGAAGGATTTTCAGCAACTTAGCATCATAAGGAAACTTATACACGATTTAAATTATTCTATTGAAATTGTTGAATGTCCGATAATACGCGAAGCTGACGGACTTGCCATGAGTTCCAGAAATGCTCTCCTTACGCCCGATCAACGAAAAGCTGCCCCTATGATATACGAGACTTTATATAAAGTAAACGAAATGATTTACCGGAACGATATTCCTACAATTAATTCCTTCGTCGAAGCGACAATTAATGCCAGTTCACTTTTAAAACTTGAGTATTTTCAGATTGTCGATACTTTCACCCTCAGTCAAATTAAGGAATTAACGCCTGAAATACCCGTCACTGCTTGTATTGCGGTATTTGCAGATAGTGTTCGACTCATAGATAATATCCAATTAATTTCGTAAATTTGCAATGCGATGTTTATAGAGGTAGTTAAATCGAAAATTCACCAGGTTAAGGTTACTGAGGCTAATTTACATTACGTTGGCAGCATTACTATTGATGAGGATTTGATGGATGCAGCTAACTTAATTGAGAATGAAAAAGTGCAGGTGATGAACGTTAACAATGGTGAGCGGTTGGATACCTACGTTATCAAGGGGAAAAGAGGCTCCGGAGAAATTTGTCTTAATGGCCCTGCAGCCCGTAAAGTAGCCGTCGGCGACATAATTATTATCCTCTCATTTGCCAGCCTTGAATTCAAAGAAGCCAAAAATTTCAAACCCCGGATTATATTCCCGAACTCCGAGACAAATACCCTTCAATAATCGTTCAATTGCATTATTCATCCTAAATCCGGTTTTAGTTTATTATTTTTACCTGTAAAGTGAAGCTTTATGGATAAATTAGAACCCATCAGAACCAAAATTCTGGATAGCGTACATCTAAGCAGACAGCTTGCTATCTGGCGCTTTCTTGAACAAAAAATAGTATTCACTAACGGTTGTTTTGATATTCTGCACCGGGGTCATATTGAATACCTGTCAAAAGCAGCCGGATATGGTGATGTTCTTATCATTGGATTGAATACCGATAATTCCGTTCGCCGTCTGAAAGGGCCCTCACGACCTGTTCAGGATGAGAATGCCCGGGCCATGATTTTGGCGTCATTGAATTTTGTTCACGCAGTTACTCTATTCGATGAGGACACGCCCTATAAACTTATAGAAAAAGTTCAACCGGATGTATTGGTTAAAGGAGGCGATTACAAAATTGAAGATATTGTAGGATACGATCTGGTAAAAGCTAAAGGTGGTCAGGTCGTTACACTGGAATTCATTAAAGGTTATTCCACAACAGGTATAATTAATAAGACAGATACCCTGAAATTATAATATGGCAAAAGTTAAGACAGTTTTCGTTTGTCGTAACTGCGGTGTCGATTCTCCAAAATGGATTGGACGCTGTCCTTCATGCAATCAATGGAATACTTATGTTGAGGAAAAAATTATAGTTTCTAAAACCGATCCAAGTTCTATCTCAAAAGCTGCATCTTCAAAACCTCTTCCATTGGGTAATATAGAACCTGAAAAAGCGGCCCGTATTCCCAGTTCCATAAAAGAATTAGACCGCTTGCTTGGAGGAGGCATCGTGCAAGGTTCATTGATATTGCTCGGTGGCGAACCCGGAATAGGCAAATCTACCCTTGCATTACAAATTGCCCTTGGCATTAACATGAAAGTCCTGTATGTTTCAGGTGAAGAAAGCCTTGAGCAATTGAGTATGAGGGCGGAGCGCCTTTCTATGAAAAATCCGCAATGCCTGGTATACAATGAGGTAAACCTTGAAAACATTATGAACCAGGTAGAACAGGAAAAACCCGGTTTATTAGTGATCGATTCTATTCAAACCCTCACTACCGATATAATTGATGCCAGTCCCGGAAGTATAACACAAATCCGTGAATGTGCTGCGCGCCTTCTTAAACTTTCAAAAATTACCCGGATCCCAACCCTTCTGATTGGGCATATTACGAAAGATGGAATGCTGGCCGGACCGAAATTACTAGAACATATTGTTGACGCAGTTTTACAGTTCGAGGGCGATAATCAATATGTATATCGTGTACTACGTTCGCTTAAAAATCGTTTTGGGTCTACTTCAGAATTAGCCATTTTCGAAATGGAAGCTGATGGGCTTCATGAAGTTAAAAATCCTTCTGAAATATTTCTTAGCAGAAACAATATTCCCCAGAGCGGTGTGGCCATCGCATCGACTATTGACGGTACCCGTCCTTTTCTTATTGAAGCCCAGGCATTGGTTAGTTCGGCCGTTTATGGTACTCCGCAACGTACAGCCACAGGCTATGATACCAAGCGACTCAATATGCTGCTTGCGGTGCTTGAACGAAAAGCGGGTTTCAACCTTGCCGCAAAAGATGTTTTTCTGAATATTGCCGGTGGATTGAAAGTGCAGGATCCTGCCACCGATCTGGCTGTTGCATGTGCCATTCTCTCCTCAACATTCGATCACCCAATTGATCCTGATACATGTTTTGCGGCAGAAATAAGTCTTACAGGTGAACTAAAACCAGTAATGCGTATTGATCAAAGAATTGAGGAAGCTTTACGATTGGGTTTTAAAAAGATTATTATTCCAGATTTTACAAAATCGAAACAGTATAGCAAATCGCACCGAGATATACGGGTATTAACTCTTTCAAAAATAGAAGAGGCAATTCGGGAAATTTTTTCAAATAAATCAAAAAACGAAGCCTGACAATTTTCCAATCAATCGTCGTAATCATCTACGAAGCTTGGCATTTCATATTCTTCTTCCCTGTTTAAATTCTCCAGGTATTTCTCATCGTTACAGTCGAGTGATATTTCGAAACCTTCGGGTTTTTCAAAATCGTCCAATTGCGTAATATTAAGAGTTGAGTCGGTATATATTCTTGTCATAAAGTCAGCCCAGATGGGAAGAACAGTATTTGATCCCGAACCCATTGCAGTCCGATCAAAATGCACCGATCGGTCCTCTGCTCCTACCCAACCACCTGCAACAAGTTTAGGAGTAATTCCCATAAACCAGCCATCGGAATTGTTATTGCTTGTACCTGTTTTGGCTGCAATGGTCGCCGTAAATTGATATTTCGATCCCCGTAACCGGGCAGCGGTCCCATAATTAACCACTCCTTCCAATAAATTAAGCATCAGATAAGCCGTTTCTTCACTGATCGATTCCCAGGTTTCAGGAAGAAAAGTAGCCAGCACATTACCAAATTTATCTTCAATACGCGTCACGTAAGAAGGTTCAATATGAATACCCTTATTGGCAAAAGAAGTATAAGCAGCAACCATCTCTTCAACCGACATATCGCTTGGCCCATATATCATTGAGGGTACCGGATCGATATGGCTTTTTATCCCCATTTTATAGGCAATATCAGCAATAGCTTGAGGTTTGAACCTATCGACAAGCCAAGCCGATACATAATTCTCTGACTTTGCTAAACCCCATTTCAAAGGCTTATAGGTATTGATATCTTCAGGCTTTGCAGTTGTTCGTGGCGACCAGGTTGTATCATTGACATAAAAAGTAATAGGCGACACAGGAACTTCCCGGCAAGGTGAATATCCCTCCTGCATAGCAAGAATATAAAGAAATGGCTTAAAAGTTGAACCTGATTGTCGTTTTCCCTGAGTGACATGGTCATATTTAAAATATTGAAAATTAATGCCTCCAACATAAGCTTTAACAAAACCCGTATAAGGCTCCATGGCCATGAATCCACAGTTCAGAAAATGTTTATAATATAAAATGGAATCGAGCGGACTCATTATGGTATCTCTCTCGCCTTTCCAGCTAAAAATAGTCATTTGCACTGGTTTGCGAAATGTGTGATAGATTGAATCCCACGATATACCCTGGTTATACAATTTTGAGCCTCTGTCGGAATATCTTATGGCATGCCGGATTATCTGATCAATTTCCGAGTTTTTCAGATCAGTGGAAAAAGGGGCACGCCTGCGGCCTTTCTTTTCCTTAAAAAATGCTGGCTGAAGTTCTTCCCCCAAATGTTTGGTAACAGCCGCTTCGGCATAAGCCTGCATACGCGAATCAATGGTAGTGTATATTCGGAGTCCATCCGTATAAAGATCGTAAGGGTTCCCGTCGGGTTTCAGATTTTTATTGCACCATCCGTATAGAGGATCCCTGATCCAGCGGGCCGAATCTTCCTGGTATTTACTATAATTCCATTTACTGTAATTTTTTCGTTGGGGTTCTTTAGCACTCATAGTTTGTCGTAAGTATTCTCTGAAATAGGTTGCCAAACCTATATTATGACTTAGTCGCTGAAAATTAATTGTAAGTGGCAGTGCTTTGAGTGAGTCTGCTTCAGTTTTTGAAATGTATCCGTATTTCCCCATCTGGCTTAAAACAGTATTTCTTCTTCGTAGAGCAATATCAGGAAACCTTTTGGGATTGTAAAGTGCCGAGTTTTTAGCCATACCCACCAGCATGGCCGATTGTTCAATTTTCAGGGAATCGAGAGATGTATTAAAATAAACCTGTGCCGCTGATTGAATGCCCACGGCATTATAGAGAAAATCGTACTGGTTGAAATACAATGCAATAATTTCTTCCTTAGTATATGCTCTTTCCAACTTAACGGCGATAACCCATTCATTAATTTTCTGTTTCAAACGTTCCATTTTTGTTTTTGCCTGTTCGTGGAAAAGCAATTTTGCAAATTGCTGGGTAAGTGTACTTCCTCCCCCGGCACTTTTCTTACGCAGGATACCACGCAGGATGAAAGCACGTACAAGTCCTTTTACATCGATCCCCGAATGCTGGTAAAAACGAATATCCTCGGTAGCTATAAGCGCATCGATAAGGTGTTTAGGCAACCGGTCGTAATCGACATGAGTCCTGTTCTGATTTCCAAAATAAATATTGCCTAAAATCTCTCCATCGGCTGAAATCAGGTGAGTTGCCAGATTAATTTTCGGATTTTCAAGATCTTCGATTTTTGGCATGTAGCCCAGATTACCAGTAGCTGCCAGGAAAATCAGCATGAATAATCCTAAAAAAGGTAATGCGAACAAAATCCATAAGATACGTGTATATTTAAAGAAAGGATTTCTTTGATCTGACATAATATGTGTTGCTTTTTATCGTAAATGTATTAATTATTTAAATTAATTTTTTTGAACGTAAATTTGAATGATGTTTCTTTGTTGTTCAATAAAATAAATATTTATGATCGATAATCTGGTAATTGTTGAATCGCCTGCCAAAGCAAAAACGATCGAAAAGTTTCTGGGTAAAGAGTTTCATGTTGCATCGAGCATGGGCCATATTCGTGATCTCTCGAAAAAGGACTTCGGAATAGATATTAATAACAACTATTCGCCTGCATATATTATCCCAAATGATAAAAAGAAAGTAGTATCGGATTTGAAAAAGCTGGCTAAAGAAGCTAAAACTGTCTGGCTGGCTTCCGATGAAGATCGCGAAGGAGAAGCCATAGCATGGCACCTGAGTGAAGTACTGAAACTTGGTCAGGATAAAACGCGGCGTATTGTTTTTAGTGAGATTACAAAAGATGCTATTCAGAATTCCATTAAAAATTATCGAACTATCAATCAAAATTTGGTTAACGCCCAGCAAGCCCGTCGCATTCTTGATCGACTGGTAGGTTTTGAGCTTTCGCCTGTTTTATGGAAAAAAGTTAGACCTTCCTTATCGGCAGGAAGAGTTCAATCGGTTGCAGTACGTCTGATTGTTGAGCGTGAAAGAGAAATAACAGGCTTTTCTTCCAATTCGGGTTTTCGTGTCACAGGTCTTTTCAAAACAGAAGGAATCGAAAAAGGCAAGATTTATTCATTTACAGCCGAAGCAAACAAGCGATTCAAAGATGAAAAGGAGGCGCTAGCATTTCTTGAAAAATGTAGTAAAGGAGAATTTAAGGTTATCGATATTGTTAAAAAACCCACGAAAAAATCTCCTTCTCCTCCATTTACTACTTCAACATTGCAACAGGAAGCCAGCCGGAAACTTGGATTTTCCGTTTCACAAACCATGACAGTTGCACAGCGCCTATATGAGGCAGGTCATATTACATACATGAGAACTGATTCGGTAAACCTATCACAGCTGGCATTAAATACAACTAAGAAAGTGATTGCTGATGAGTTTGGAGAAAAATACTCCAACCGGAAGAATTATGTAACTAAATCGAAAGGGGCGCAAGAGGCACATGAAGCAATCCGGCCTACATACGTCGAAAACAAAAGCATTGATGGCCCAAATGCCGAAAAACGCTTATATGAGCTTATCTGGAAGCGCACTCTTGCTTCACAAATGAGCGATGCGCAGTTCGAAAAAACTACGGTTACTATCGATATATCAACCGCTGAAGAAAATTTCGTTGCCCAGGGTGAAGTGCTTAAATTTGATGGGTTCTTAAAACTTTATATTGAATCAAGTGATGATGAAACCAGTGAAGACGAAACCAAAGGGTTCCTACCTCCCTTAAAATCAGATCAACTTCTGATAAATGAAACCATATCAGCCATCCAGCGCTTTACTTCTCCACCGCCACGCTATACCGAAGCCAGCCTGGTAAAAAAGCTTGAAGAATTAGGCATAGGGCGTCCTTCAACTTATGCTCCCACAATATCGACAATCCAGAACAGGGGTTACGTAATTAAAGAAGACCGCGAAGGAAAAGAACGGAAATTCATTGTCCTTACTTTGAAAAATAAGAATATTACGAAGTCTGAACAATCAGAATTCTATAATCGGGAAAAAGCGAAACTATTTCCTGATAATATTGGAATGATTGTAAATGATTTTCTTGTTGAATATTTTAAGGAAATTATGGACTATAATTTCACCGCCACTGTAGAAAAGGAGTTTGATGAAATTGCATCCGGTAAAATAGAATGGACAAAAATGATCGACAGTTTTTATAAACCTTTCCATAAAACAGTTGAGAAAACCATTGAGGTTTCAAATTATTCGAAAGGAGAACGAGAGATCGGAATTGATCCTGGTACAGGAAAACCAGTTGTTGCAAGAATGGGGAGGTATGGTCCGATTGTTCAGATAGGAATTGCCGATACCGAATCGGATGAAAAGCCAAGGTATGCCAGCTTACTAAAAGGTCAACAACTTGAAACTATAAGCCTTGAAGAAGCTTTAACCTTATTTCAACTGCCAAGAAGCCTTGGTGAATTTGAAGGCAATGAAATGGTAGTAGGAATAGGTCGGTT
This sequence comes from uncultured Bacteroidales bacterium, assembly GCA_964592225.1. GTDB lineage: Bacteria > Bacteroidota > Bacteroidia > Bacteroidales > UBA10428 > UBA10428. The sequence continues at coordinate 36,500 of CAZQCO010000010.1, read as the reverse complement.
TGGTCCTTATGTCCGGCACAACAACAAGTTTTATTCGCTGAAGAAAGGAATTGATGATCCTTATGAAATTGATCAGAAGAGAGCTATTGAACTGATAAATGAAAAGATCGAACAGGATAAAAACCGGGTTATCAAAACATTCTCCGACGAACCTGATCTGCAGATTTTAAATGGCCGCTGGGGTCCTTATATTTCCTACAACAAGAAAAACTACAGGATTCCGAAAAAAGTGACTCCTTCGGAACTGACTAAAGATGATTGCATGAAAATTATCAGTGCAGCACCTGACTCAAAAAAATCAAAAAAATAGTACATGGAACTGTATGATTTTCTCGATCCCGTAAGCCTTGAAAAACCTGAGGAACATCTTATATCAAATCCAAATATTTTTGGAAAAAATATCGAAATACATACCCCGGATCACAGGCCTGAAATATCAGATAATTATCAGATTGCCCTGTTAGGAGTCCCCGAAGATAGAAATTCACTTAACAGAGGGGCATCTCTGGCTCCTGAAAAAATCAGGGCGAAACTCTTTCAGTTATTTAAAATTAATTGTAAAATAATCGATCTTGGAAATTTAAAACAAGGAAATACATATGACGATACATACATTGCACTGAAAGAAGTAGTAAGAATTTTATTATCGAATAATATAATAGTAATTCTTATTGGTGGTACACAGGAATTAACCTTACCTGTTTTTCATCTCCTTGAATCTTTCAGGACCACTATTAATCTTACCACTATCGACAGAACAATTGATATCGTGAAAGATCTGATAAAGCCTACAGCTGAATCGTATCTTACCGAACTTATATTTAAAAAACGCCTTCTATTTAAATATTGTAATCTTGGACATCAAATACATGTTACCGATAAAGAAAATATCGACCTAATAGGAAAATTATATCATGATATTTATCGTCTGGGAGAAGTTCGTTCAAATATAAGTGCTGTTGAACCCATTCTGCGCGATAGCGATATAGTAAGTTTTGACATTAGTGCCGTCCGTCAGGCTGATGCACCGGCTCATGTAAATCCCTCACCAAGTGGCTTCTATGCTGAAGAGGCCTGTCAGTTGAGTCGATATTCAGGCATTAGCGACCGTGTAATGGTTTTCGGTTTATTTGAAGTTAATCCTAAACATGATGTAATAGACCAGACTTCGAACCTTGCCGCCCAGATTATCTGGTATTTTCTCGATGGATTTTCATGTCGTAATCCGGAATTCCCCGATAGTGAAAACAAGAACTTTAAAACCTTCATCGTTGGCCATACTGATCTGGATTACGAGATGACATTCTATAAAAGTCTGGTAAGTGAACGCTGGTGGATGGAAGTCCCCAGTCCAAAAAGTAAAACTTCTGTAATGGTATCCTGTTCCTATTCCGATTATCAAAAGGCGTGCGAGCAAGAAGTTCCCGATCTTTGGTGGAAATCGTTTCAAAAACTTTCTTAACTGGATTATTATAAGATTTTCCCCGTTTTCTTTTTTACACTGGTTATCTGATAAGATATAAACTCCTTAAACAGTAAATTTAATTTCAACTCACGGCAAAAAACTCTCTCCTTCATTTTATTCCAATAAAGAGTAACCTTGATATGCAAAAATGAGTATAAATACCATGTTAAAAGGCATTGTTGATTATTCATCTTGTATGAGTACAATATTTTTGCTTATTTTACTTTCTATATAAAGACCTTGCTATAAGCGGGTTTTTATACTCAAAGGAGAATAAATGAAAAAAATACCCATATTAATTGTTGTAATCGCGATGCATTTTTCTGCCAGTGCAATTCAATTGCCACAGGTATCGCATTTCACATATGATTATCTGCGAATAAATCCAGGCAGTGCAGGTAGTATGGATATGGTGTGTTTAACCGGCATAATACGACAACAAATGGTAGGTTTCCCCGGAAATCCTGAAAGTTTCTTTTTCAATGCCGAAGCTCCGTTTTCATTATTGGGAGCCCAACACGGAGTAGGTCTTTCTGTATACCAGGATGTCCTGGGATTTAATTCCGATATCAATCTTAATCTTACCTATGCTTTTCGTTTCAACATTGGCGATGGTTCACTTGGAATAGGCATTGAAGCTGGTTTTGTCGATAATACAATTGAAGGTTTTAACTGGATAACAAGCGATGGTTCTGTGGCAGATGAATTTATTCCCCAGGGCGATCCGGAAGGTATGACACTGACCATGGGTGCCGGAATTTTTTATCGTGCCGAAGATATCTACTTTGGTGTCTCTGCCTTGCACTTAAACAATCCGGAAGTAACTACAGTAGCCACCGAACCTGGAAATTATGAATCAAAGTATAACCTTAATCGCCAATATTACGTAACCGCAGGATATAATATGCAGCTTTCAAATCCGGCATGGGAATTAAAGCCGGCTGTTCTTTTAAAATCTGATGGAATTGAAACAGATATGGATTTGAATCTCACATGCTTGTACAATAAAAAGATCTGGGGAGGCGTTACCTATAGAACCGGAGAAGCTGTAGTAGGAATGATAGGTATAGAGCTTTTCGAAGGATTTAAGATCGGATATTCATACGATGTGCAAACAAGTGCATTGATTAACCATACTCAGGGTTCGCACGAATTTGTGCTGAATTATTGTTTTAAGATCGGTGTTGAAAAGGCTCCTCAAAAATATAAGAGCATTAGGTATTTATAAAAAATTAATTAAATTTATATAAGTTTTATTTTACTAGGAAAAAATTGTGATTTCAGATAAATTCCTTTGATTATGAAAAAGATAATTTCTTTTGGTTTCATTTTCGCTATTCTCGTAATTAGTAGCTGTTCAAATTACCGTGGTGGCGAACTTACCGGAGTCCCCGGAAGAGCAAGATATTTTGAACCTGATCCTTTTGGAATGATTTTCGTTCCTCAGGGTAGTTTTGTTATGGGGCTTAACGATCAGGATGTGCCATGGGCACAAAATACTTATTCGCGCACTATTACTGTCGATCCTTTCTGGATGGATGAAACAGAAATAACTAACAACGAATACCGCCAATTTGTATATTGGGTGCGCGATTCCATCATGAGACGTATGCTCGGCGAAGTACTCGACGATTATGTAATTTCTGAAGATCAGTTTGGAAATCCCATCGACCCACCACAATTGAATTGGGACATTAGAATTGATTTCAGAGACGAAGAAGTCAATGAGACATTAAATGAATTATATTATAACGATCAGGAACGCTTTTATGGCAGAAAAGAAATTGATACTCGGAAGTTAATGTATGAATATTTCTGGGTTGATTTAAAGCAAGCTGCAAGAAAGACTAATCGTTATAATTATCAAACAAAAAAATACGAGGGATATGTTACTAACAGCGATGGCGAAAGAATTGAAATACAAGATCGTTCAAATTTCATCATCCGTGACGTTGTTAATATTTATCCCGATACGCTTTGCTGGATTGCCGACTTTACATATTCATTTAATGAACCCATGACAACACGATATTTCTGGCATCCTGCATATGATAATTATCCTGTTGTCGGCGTTACCTGGAAACAAGCTTCAGCATTTTGTATCTGGCGTACAGAATTTTTTAATGCTTCGCTTTCTGCTGCTGGTCAACCCCCTGTGCACGAGTACCGTTTACCGATAGAATCGGAATGGGAATATGCAGCACGTGGCGGACTTGAACATTCGATGTATCCTTGGGGTGGATATTATACCCGTAATAAAGAAGGTTGTTTTCTTGCCAATTTTAAACCTCTCAGAGGTAACTATATCGATGATGGTGGCTCTGTAACTTTAGCTGTTGGTACATATCAGCCTAATGAATACGGTTTGTATGATATGTCTGGAAATGTTGCTGAATGGACAGCTAATGCATATGATGAATCAGCTTACATCTTCTCACACGATTTGAATCCTGATTATAAATACAATGCATTGCCGGATGATCCTCCTGTATTAAAAAGGAAGGTTATTCGTGGAGGTTCCTGGAAAGATATTGGGTACTTTCTCCAATGTGGTGCACGTACTTATGAGTATCAGGACACTGCAAAATCCTATATCGGATTCAGATGTGTAAGATCCTATCTTGGTTCTAATTAATAAGCAATTCTCACAGAATAAAACTTTCTTATTATGATCAATGTAACCGATATTGTTCAAAGTTCAGGCTGGAGAAATTTTATGGCCAAACTTTATGGTTGGGGTGCTTCAGTTGTCATTATTGGAGCGCTGTTTAAAATCAATCATTGGCCAGGAGGTGCACTAATTATTACTTTCGGCCTTGTTACTGAGTCTATTATCTTTTTCTTTTCAGCCTTCGAACCATTACACGAAGAGCTCGACTGGACTCTTGTCTATCCTGAATTGGCCGGACTTTCAGATCCGGATGAAATTGAAAACTTCAAAGAAAGAAAACTACTAGAAGAAGGATCATCCCGTCCTGTTGAAAGAATTGAGCAAATTCTTGGACATACCGGTGTTGACCCGGAGGCATTAATACAGTTGGGAGAAGGATTCAGTAAGCTAAATAAAACAGCCAAAGGATTATCAGATATATCTGAAGCAACGGTTGCAACCAAAGAGTTTGTCAGTAACTTGCAAGGAGCTGCTTCATCGGTTAACGGATTGGCAGATACTTACACATCAACAACTGATTCAATTAAAGATTCAACAAAGAATCTTACTTCGGCATATTTCGAAGCAGCCAATAAAATTGTGCTTTCTGGCAATGAAATTGCCGACTCGTATCAATCGATTGCTGCCACCATTCAGGAAGAACAAAAGAATATCTCGCTTGGAAGCAAAGAACATGAAACTCATATTGAAAAGCTTAATAAAAGCCTCGCTGAACTTAATTCAGTTTATGAAACTCAGATTCGTGAAGGCCAAGGTCATATGAAAGGCACAATAGAACTCTATTCTGGTTTACAATCGATGATAAAGAACCTGAAAGAATCAGTTGATGAGACCAATAAATACAAGGAAGAAATAGCAAAACTTAAGGAGAGTATTTCTTCATTGAATTCTATTTATGGCAATATGCTCACCACAATGGATGTGCTTACTAAGCCATAATACCGTTTTAATAATAAGAAATTAGCAGATCTCAATAATTTATGGCCCACGGTAAAGAAACCCCAAGACAAAAGATGATCGGCATGATGTATTTGGTGCTGATGGCCATGTTAGCACTGAATGTATCAAACGAAGTACTTAATGCTTTCGATGTGCTTGATCAGGGACTTAAAAAAACCATCGAAACTCTCGAAGCAACAAATAGTAAAGTACTTGGCGATTTTGATATTCAGTATGAACTTAATCCTGCAAAGGTCGAGCCATGGAAAGATAAAGCCATTAAGGTTCAGGAAATGGCTGACCAAATCGTGGAATTCATACAGCTTAAGAAAATCGAGATACTTAAGCTATCAAAAGATGATGAAGCTTACGATGCAGAAAATAATGTTGACACTAAATTTATTAAGAATAAAGATAATACTGATCATCCTGCTTTCATTATGATTGGTGATAACAACGATAAAGCAGGAAAAGAACTGAAGCTGCTCATTGAGGATTATCGTAATTACCTGATTAATGAGGTGGTAAATGCAGAAAATGCATCCTTAATTCGAGCTTCGATTGAATCGGGATTAAATACAGGTCCCTCTGCTCATGGAGAAGGTGACACTGAGTTGCATGAATGGGAACGGGAACATTTTGAACACCTCCCTCTTTCAGGTGTATTAACCATAATGACTGGTTTACAAATCAATGTAAGAAACGCAGAATCGGAAGCGCTAAAATACTTGTATGGTCAAATTGATGCCGGATCTTTCAAATTTAACCAGCTCAATGCCACCGTTATTCCAAATTCCAGCTATATTATCAGAGGAAATGATTACAAGGCGGAAGTTTTTCTTGCTGCCAGTGATACAACAGCTTCACCAAAAATTTATGTTACAACCGATCCACGACCCTATGATTCAACTGTTGTTGATGGAGTTCCAATGTACACGCTTCGTCCCGGAGTAAAATATGATAGTCTAAAAGTATCAAGAGGATCGGGAAAAGGTATTTATTCTGTACCTGCATCGTCGCTAGGTATCAAAAAGTGGGGAGGTATAATTGAACTTACCGGACCTACCGGGACTATTACAAAACCATTTAAGAAAAGCTACCTTGTCGCAGAAGGTTCCATAACAGTTGCTCCCACTAAGATGAATGTTTTCTATCTGGGTGTTGATAATCCTGTCGATGTATCTGTAGCAGGAGTGCAACCTAATAAAATTGATATTAGTGTTACCAATGCACGTCATGTAAAACAAGGATCTTCCTATATTATCAAACCTATTCGACCGGGAAATGCTTTTGTAGTTGTATATGCGAATATCGATGGTCAAAGAAGGGAGATGGGTCGAAAGGAATTTCGTGTTAAAACAGTACCTAGTCCTTATGCCATGGTAAACGGACAAAAGGGTGGTCATATCAACCAGAGTGTCTTGCTTGCCCAGCTTGGTGTTGTTGCCGAAATGGGAGAAGATTTTGATTTCGACCTGAAATTTACGATTACCGAATTTACTGTTTCCGCTGTTGTACAGGGTTTTGTTCGGGAATTTACTTCAAAATCAAATCGATTTACTCCCGAACAAATGAATCTTCTTAAAAATCTTAATCGCGGGAATAATGTATATATTCAAGATATTAAAGCTGTCGGTCCCGATGGGTCAACACGACCTTTATCGACCATTAATTTTAAATTGAATTAAACTTTTAAATTAGATATGATGAAAAAGATTGTGTTTTTGCTAATTGGAATTATGATTCTGGTATTCTCCTATAAGCTGAATGCACAGGATAATTTGAGAGAAGTATATGTGAGGGAACACATTCCGCATAAAAGTCCGGTTCCATATGAATACATCAGGGAAGCCGATGTAATGTGGTCGAAAATTATCTACCGCATGATTGATCTTCGACAGAAAAAAAACCTGCCCTTATATTACCCTACAAAACCTATCGGAGGAAGAATGAATTTTGTTGATCTTGTTCTCTGGGGAGTCGATAATGAAGGAGTCAGGGCTTTTTCGGCCAATGATCCTCTCAACGAATTTACAGCTCAAATGACTATTGACCAGGTTGATAATGCATTTGATGCCGGAATTGATACAACAAAAACGACTGACCCTACTACCGGTCAACTTGTAGAGGTAGTTGTTGAAAATCCAAGAAAAACCTATGAAATTAAGAAGCTCCTGGTGAAGGAAAAATGGTTCTTCGATAAGAATCACTCGGTAATGAAAGTAAGAATAATTGGAATTAGTCCAATCAGGGTATACAATCGTCTCGATGAAGAGGGTATGCCAACTGAAGAAATTCTTCAGAAACAGACATTTTGGGTATACTTCCCCGAAATTCGTCCCATATTGGCAAATCATGAAGTTTTTAATCGTATGAACGATTCTCAAAGAATATCATTCGATGATTTCTTTATGCAACGACGATTCGACAGTCATATATTTGCAGTATCCAATGTGTATGATAATCGTTGGAATAACATGTATACACAGGGTGTCGATGCTTTAATGGAGGCTGAGATGCAGAAAGAATGGCTGTTTAATATGGAGCATGATCTTTGGGAATATTAAAATATTTAATCGATCAGAATAAAAAAGAGGCCGCCGGATTCGACAGCCTCTTTTCTTTTAATATATTTCAGAAAATTTAGATATAATTCTCTCCCTTTTCAAGCTTTACATCATTCACAAAATTTTTAATTTTCTGTTCATCATCTTTCCTGCAAATTAAAAGAATGTTATCGGAATCGACAATAATATAGTCATCAAGTCCCTGGATAACGGCAAGCTTATCATTAGGTAAATTAATAATGCAATTTGTTGAATCGTAAAGGGACACATTTTTCCCCTGAACTGCATTTAAATTTTTATCCTTATTCGACATATCGTAAAGTGAACCCCAGGTCCCCAGGTCAGACCAACCAAAATCGGCACACAGAACATAAACATTTTCAGCTTTCTCCATTATACCATAGTCAATTGATATGTTTTTACATTTCGGATATGATTTTGCAATAAAATCGTGTTCATCTGAAGTATTGTATATACCAATTCCCTCTTGAAACAAGCTATCAACTTCGTTTAAATACTTTTTAAAAGCCTCCGAAATTGTCTTTAACGACCAGAAGAAAATTCCGGAATTCCAAAAGAAATCACCACTTTCCAAAAATAAAGTAGCCATTTTTAGATCAGGTTTTTCAGTGAATGTTTTTACTTTCCGAAAACTTTCATTTACTACTATAGCATCTTTATTCCCATTAATTTGAATATACCCATAACCTGTTTCAGGTCGACTGGGTTGAATTCCTAAAGTGAGAAGTGCATCATTTTTGGCTATATATTCAAGTCCCTTTTCTACAACACCCAGAAAATCTGCTTCTTTCATAATTAAATGGTCGGAAGGAGCAACTACAATGTTCGCTTCAGGTTCAATTTCACGTATTTTATAATTAGCATAGGCTATACAGGGAGCTGTATTTCTTCGCATAGGTTCGAGTAGAACCTGTTCAGGTTTTATTCCGGGCAACTGCTTTAGTATTAAATCCTGATACTCTTCATTCGATACTATAAGTATGTTTTCCTCCGGGATAATTTGTGCAAATCGCTCAAATGTTTGCTGTAACAGTGTTTTTCCAATCCCCAAAATATCTAAAAATTGTTTGGGTTTTCTGGTCCGGCTCAATGGCCAGAATCTGCTGCCTATACCTCCGGCCATAATAACACAAAAATTCTTTTTATCCATAATAACAATATGTTTCTTTTCTCAGAATCCGAATTTACTAAAATTGAAATAGAATAGAAGAGTATTTTGATATATATACTGGTTTATGGTATTAAAATCATCTTTTCATTTTGCATTTTATTTGTATTTTCGCTCAAATTCAGGAAGTATGAAAATCTTAAAACCTGTTGGAGAATATTTTATACTGATGGGAAGGGTTATTTCCCGCCCTGAGAAAACTAAAATTTACTATAAACAAGTTGTCAGTGAAATAGAAACTCTGGGAATTAATTCAATAGGTATTGTAATTATTATTTCGATTTTCATGGGAGCTGTTATTACGCTTCAAACCAGATATAATCTGGAGAATCCGCTCATACCATTGTATTTGATAGGACTTACTGCCCGGGATACCATGTTACTCGAGTTTTCATCTACCATTGTAGGTCTGATATTGGCCGGGAAAGTGGGTTCAAATATTGCCTCAGAGATTGGTCATATGCGTATTACAGAACAGATTGATGCGTTGGAAATAATGGGCGTCAACTCGGCAAGTTATCTGGTCCTTCCAAAAGTTATCGCAGCTGTCATTTTCAATCCTATACTGACTCTAATTAGTATGTTTGTCGGAGTTTTTGGAGGATGGCTTGCCTCCGTTGCAACAGGAGCACTTTCATCAATGGATTATATTTATGGGATTCAATACTGGTTCGTTCCGTTTTATATAACCTATTCTCTGGTGAAAACTGTTGTATTTGCCATTATTATTACAACAGTACCAGCCTACTTCGGATACTATGTAAAGGGAGGTGCTCTTGAAGTGGGTAGAGCCAGTACAAAGGGAGTCGTCACAAGCAGTATTCTTATCCTGTTATTTAATGTTATATTAACTCAATTACTTTTAGCCTAATGATTCGAGTTGAACATGTCAGTAAATCATTTAATAACGAGCAGGTTCTCCATGATATTTCTGTGAGTTTCGATGAAGGCAAGACCAATCTCATTATTGGCCAGAGTGGTTCGGGAAAAACCGTTCTGGTAAAATGTATCAATGGATTACATGAGGTCGATGAAGGTAGTATCTATTTTCATGACAGGAACCTTGTAACAATGTCTGTGAAAGAACGGCAACAATTACGACGTGAAATGGGAAACCTTTTTCAGGGTGGGGCACTATTCGATTCACTCACTGTTGAAGAAAATATCAAGTTCCCTCTTGATATGTTTTCAACACTCACAACCGGAGAAAAAAAGGAGAGAGTCGATTTTTGTCTCGATCGCGTACATTTGCCTACAGCCCATAAACTTTATCCGGCCGAACTCAGCGGCGGCATGCAAAAACGTGCTGCTATTGCCAGGGCAATTGTTCAAAATCCAAAATACCTTTTTTGTGACGAACCCAATTCAGGGCTCGATCCGATAACAGCTATTGTCATTGACAACCTGATAAGCGATATTACACATGAGTTTAATATGACCACAATAATTAATACCCACGATATGAATTCCGTTATGGAAATAGGCGAAAAGGTTATGTTTATTTATGAAGGCTTTAAAGATTGGGAAGGGACTAAAGATGATATTCTTGATTCTACCGATAAAAATCTGAATGAATTTGTGTTTGCATCAAATCTGGCAAAGAAAATAAAAGAAAAACTGTAGTAAATTATATTGCAGTATGTTTAATCGTCCTTGACTTCCTCGTATTTAACATACTCGCCATCTTCCTTGTTTATTTTTTTCTTTTTATTAGCCCGCTGATAATCAATAAAAATTTCACCTTCCTTTTTTTTGCGAGGATTAAAGTTGCTTCCGGAAGAATTTACCGAATTTCGCTGAAATCCGAACAATATTCTTCCAATCAACCGGATTAAAAGATAAAATAATATAAAAAGTAGTAATGCCCTGATAAAAAACATCTGAATTAACGATTCATGAAGTTGCAAATGTACTAATTATCATCGGAAAAATACATGGGCTTATCTTTCATCAGTCTCTTTTTCATGTTACATCCGAATACAAGATTAAAACCAATCTGAATGTTAAATCTATGTCGGTTTGAAGGAGCCAAAAAAACAGGTATCGATTCATACTTATAAAGATTGTATCTGAAAGCCCTGTAGTCAGCCACCGTATAAAAACTGATTGGACCTCCCCGGACTGCGAAACCCAAACCAAATGTTGAAGCACGGCCACCAAAAGGACTATAGTTAGCAGTAAGATTGAAAGCACTGGAAGGATGCCAGTTAGCATGTATCATTACATTGGCTTTTGTACCTGATTTCGTAAAATCGAAACGGGAAAGCAGTCCAACATCCAACTTAGGCAGTAAAGCGTATGATCCTCCAATGAATAATTTAGGCTCAAGGCTTGTTTTGAAGGGTTCTCCAGAAGTGGTATGAAAATCAAAACTATTGGTAATTGAATCCAGTAAATTTTCGGCAAAATCGCTGGTATCTGAATCCGTTTGTATATCAATCCCATTGAATTCTACTGAACCTTCAAGAGTTAACGTGTGAACATATTCTTTCCATTTTATATACCCTAAATCGATAAGACTTGCCGACAGAGTTAATCCTTCGATAGGTTTAACATGCACTCCAATGTCCACTCCTAAACCTTTGTTTGTCATAAACAATTTCCTGTAATCGGAAACTGAAGAGAGAGTAGAATCAAATATAAATCCTTCCGAAAGATCGAAATCGCCTTCTTCATCCAAAGGTAAAATAAATCCCGGAGCACATATCTGAAGTTCCATCTGTGAATTAAGCTCATAAATATCAGTGGAAGCATCCAAGGTAATATTGTTGTCCGTTGAAGATATAGTCCCAATTCCTGTAATTAATTTAGGCCTGATACCAACCTGCAACATATCATCCATAAACTTGCGTGAAACTCCAAAAGCATATTCAACATAACTGGTTACCTGGAATCCCAGGCTACTAAAATCGAAAGTTGATCCATCAGGGATACGAGGTATAAATACAGGGAAAAAATCACTTGGATAGTAAAGGCCCTGATCTATTTTGAAAGTTATATCGAAAGTAAAATACATCTCCTTAATTCCCAGACCCATCGAAATCGGGCTAATTGCCAGATCAAGCGAAAGGGTATTTTCATCATCTAACATGCCTAAAAACTCATCCAAAGCAGCATCGGAATGAAATGGATAAATAACCTGTCCGGTTTCCGGGTCGTTCCATAACATATCGGTAATTCCAAACGAGGTATTATAGGTTTCCATGTAAAATGAATTTACAACCGGGAGCCCAAGAAAAAACCTGCATTGGGGCTGGGTTGCCGGATTAAGCCTGTATGACTGTGGCGCCCCGGTAAGATAATACATCGTGTTACTCTGAGCCGTAACCCCAAGGGTGGCCATAATCAGTATCAGTAAAATCAGTGATGTCTTTTTCTGGTTCATAGGTCCGCGTTTTTGTTAGTTATCATCCGATACGTTTCTCCATTGCACATCAATTCCGAAATGAATATTGAGCCTGCTAGTATTCAAAACTTTAACAAATCCTCCTGTTGAGGGCACCTCGATAAAAAGAACTAATTGGGTAGTCTCATTGAATAAATTATCCAGTACATTTTGCGACAAGGCAATATAACTGCTATCTGTTACAACCTGATCGTCAATCGCTAATCCGTTGACATCGCTGGGTGCAGGGTCAATAAACAGTTCATTCGGATCGCTAAACCAAATGGTGTCAATATTTTGCCCGGTAGCATCATCATATAAATATAACTTTAAGTCCAGCCCAACTGGAAAATAATTGGTTATTTTATAATGCAAATTCAAAAAAACAAATTCCATATTTTCTCCTATTCCGCCCAATTCTATTGTGTCTTCCAGCCTGATATCTTCCAGCAGGTATAGAAATATCGTATCGCCACTCCTAAAAATTAAAGAATCATAACCATGTCCGGCTATATCATCAAACTTCAAAGAAATATTAATTGCAGGAAAGGCAAGTTCCTTCGTAACATTCATTTCAGGGGATACATCTTCCAGTTGAATGGTATCCTCAATACAGGTTATAACGCTGAAAATAAGGAGTAGTAAAGGCGTAAATTTAATCAGTTTCATGACTGTATTTTTTAATTCATTTATTGTACGGAGTAGTTATATAAAAAGTTATTTCTTCCTCCTACAATCAGGTCGAATACACCATCCTGAGTTTCAAGATATCCAATACTGAAAAGTGTCGACCCTTCGAGGGGAAAACCTTTAAAAAGTGAGCCATCCTGATTCAACAGGTAGATTTTATGTTCTGTATCATCAACAACTCCTATTTTCCTGTCGGAATAGGAAAAATTAAAATAAATAGGAGTTTGCTTTATATCGTTGGAAAAACTGAAATTTAAAATCTCGGTCTTATCCATATTAAATGCTGCAAGAATATTACCGTCCAGAAAAATATAATCTTTCTGTCCATCAGCATTTATATCTTTAAAATCAAAGAAGTGCTGGCTGGAATACTTACCAAGCAATGTAGAAGTAACATGCCCGTTGAAATCAATCTTTATGATGGTACCTGCTGTATCGGTAGTAACTATCCTCGATTTTTCAATGCTCCCTTTATCATCAAGGTAAAATAGGTTATTTGGTGATTTTGAAATTATTCTTTCCACCGGTACTCTTACATTGCCTCTCCTGTCGAGAATATATGCATAATACTTATCGCCGAAAACAATAAAATCTTTGTCCTCAATCCGAAAATGTTCAGGGGGCTGAAGAACAGGATAATCCGTTCCTTCGAACATCCATCCGCTTATCAGACTTCCATCCTTGGTGTAGGCATATAATTTATTATCGGCACAGGGTATAAAAATGCGATAGTTCCGGTTGTTTTCATAATCAAATAATGCCATACCTGCTGTTGCCCGTTCACGTAATCGTACCGGATACCTTTCGACATAATTCCCGTTCCGGTCGATCAAATGCAAATAATTCTCCGTACTGAAAATAAGCTGGAGTTTTCCATTTTTATAATAATCGATTTGATATACTTTTGAGTTGATCGGCTCTGTGATCTTTTGTTTCCATAAAATTCTACCTGCTTTATTTATCAAATAAATGGTATTGCTTAAGTCCTGAATGAAAATTTCTTTTTGCTTGGAATAATGGTTTTCCACAAGATGAGGTTTACATATGAAAGCAGTATCAAGTAAGCTCTCCCAGGTAGTTTGTGGTTTACCTTTGAAATCATCAAGATACTGAACAGTCAGGTTGCAATAATTCATTCCGCTAACTTCTGTAATTTGCATTCCCAGAGGTTGTATACGCTGAAAAAGATCGTAATTTTTTTCCCAGGTTTCAATAATATCAGGATGAAGAAATCTGTTGAATACCCGTGAAGAGCGACCTAAATTGGTATAAAAAATCAAAAAGGAATTTTGAGCTCTGTTATTGTTAAATGCTTTATACGACTCATTGGTAGAAAGAGTCTTGCTAAGAATATTGTTATAAATAAATTCTCCAAGAGCATTTTTTGAGTCGGCAAAAACCAGATAATTTCCTATGGTGGTATAGTAGCTTTTGCCTGATATTGAGAATAAACCACCAAAAAGCAAGCCGGTTATATCCTCCAGCGGAAACTCGACCAATGTATATTTTGTGTCTGCATCTATAATATATGTGCTTGTGAGCTGGGAATATGTTTTGCCCGTAATGCTTCCAGTTTTATTGATAATTTCTTTTAATTTTTTTTCTGCCTGTGTCCCACTTCTGCATTTCATCAGAACGTATACCGAGGGATCATTTAACGTTCCTTCTTTAATACCTCCGTATGCCACCGATATTTCTTTATCGATAAGGGAAAGAAATATTTCCTCAAACCGAAGATTATATTTATTCTCCAACTTCGTCAACCGGGTTTTCCTCGCATCAAACTTACCCTCCTCCTTAAGGTAAAGCAAATATTGCTCATGAAGCCTGTCCAGGTTTTCAGCACCTATTGATACAAATGAAGAAACAGAAGCAGGAAGTATTTTATCGACCGAAATATTTACCGGATCATTTCCCGAAAAAATGGAATTAAAGCTTTTTTGCTGATCCCCTGATGTTAGAAATCCATTCAGAAAAAGCAGTTTTTCTGTCGAATTCATATCAAGTTCCATCCATCCTCCAAAATTAGTATAGCCCTTTATCTTTTTATTAAATTCATCACTGGCAATTGCCGAGGTCATTTCATTAAACTTACGCAGATCAATAAATAGATTGGCTTCCTTACTCTTCCCGGCCGTTGATATGATCTCAACAAACTCCTTTTCAGTTAACAGTGAATTGGGCAGGCTATACTGCCGTATCGCATTTTCAATAAGTATTACCGATTTACTTACAAGAATATTCCCTTCGAGAAGCGAAATATAATAAGTAACAGGAGAATCGTTCTGAATTTTTAGTGTATATATCGATTTTCCTTCATACTTTCTTTCCGTTTTTTTAATAGTCTGTCCTGTGATATCTGCCAGTACCTCAATAGCATATTTTTCATTTTCACCTTGGGAATGCTCAATCAGAAAGAGAAATTCAGTCTTTCGTCCGCCAATGAAATGCCCTGAAATGAAAATCCTGTTCCGAAACAGGAATTCAGCCAAATTATTAACCTGTAACGCCAAAGAATCGATATACTTAATGTTGTTTGTTAATTCTTTGAAGGGCGAAATTGTTTTCAAACTGCCAAATACTTTATTTTTCCCAAACAGGTTGGTTGCCAGACCATGAAAATCATTAATCTGCAAAACAAATGCAACATCAGTAGGAATCGCCTGAAAAGGATTGGACAACGATTTGCTTTTCCGGTGTACAAATCGAAATCCTATTATAACCACAATTGCTAACAAAAGCACTGTAGTGAATATTATTACCCTTTTTGGCATAAATGCTTGTTTCTCTCTTTATCAAATTTAATTAAAACATCTTTTAAGCTATTCCTGACTTACTAACAAATAAAATGAATACACAGGTAAAAATACTTGTGGTATATGGCGCGATTTTTGTAATTAAAAGTGATTTTCAAGCCCTGAAAACCCACTGTTTGTTTGACCTAAAAAATATTATCCATGAGAGCTGTTTTTATTCTACTAATTGGTAGTATCATTTCCTATTTATCATATTCACAGGAAATTAAGATTATAAACTCTACCACATATGAACCCATCGAACACGTCGCAATTTTTAATCAGACCGGGACAAAATCTATTTTAACCGATGAAAACGGAAAAGCTTCTGTACATGATTTTTCCGAATCGGATACCCTTAATTTTCAACATCCATCATTTGTACGTGTAAATTATACATATAAAGAAGCTGTTTCATCCGGAACCATACACCTTACAAGAAAAGTGATTATCTTACCTGAATATGTGATCTCGGCCTCCAAATATCAGGAGAACCAACGATTTGTACCGCATATGATTGATGTCATTACCCCAAAACAATTTACACTGCTCACTTCCCAGACCTCAGCAGATATACTCTCATCGACAGGAAATGTTATGGTACAAAAATCGCAGGGAGGTGGAGGCAGCCCTGTTTTACGAGGTTTTGAAGCAAATAAAATACTGTTGGTGATTGATGGCGTACGAATGAATAACGCTATATACAGAAGCGGACATTTACAGAATTCCATAACCATCGATAATTCCATACTGGAGAAAACAGAAATTATTTATGGCCCGAATGCTTTAATGTACGGAAGCGATGCCCTTGGAGGAGTGATACATTATATAACGCGCGATCCACAACTTGCCAGCGAAGAGGAAGAATTTATCACAAATGCGGAGGCCTATTTACAGCTTGCTTCAGCCAATAGTTCATGGAAAACACACATTAACTTTAATGTGGCTTCAAAGCATTTCGGATCACTTACAAGTATTACTTATGCTGATTATGGCGATATCAGGATGGGAACGCGCCGCGATCCTTTTCTTGAAGATTACGGCAAATGTTTTTACTACATGGAGCGGATCAATGGTATGGATTCAATTGTCGAAAATGATGATCCCAATATTCAGAGACATACCGGATACAGCCAGATTGACTTTTTCCAAAAGTTCCGATATAAACCATCTTCAAAAGTCGATCTGATTGCAAATCTGCAATATTCAACATCCTCCGATATTCCCCGGTACGATATGCTCAACGATACAAGCGACAATGGCGATCTCAAGTATGCTGTATGGAATTATGGCCCGCAAAACCGGATATTTGGCTCGTTAAAATCGGTTTTTACTTCAAATAATTTCTTCTTCAATAATTTAACTGCTACTAATTCTTATCAAAATATCCAGGAAAGCCGTATCGACAGAAAATACAGGAGTAATAGTGAAACAACCCAACTGGAGAAAGTAAATATTTATACACTAAATATCGATATGATTAAAGAGCTGAGCAAAAGCCATCGGCTTATTTATGGTTTTGAAACCAATTTCAACTGGATCGCTTCCGAAGCTTATATGAGAAACATTGTAACAGAGGAAGAGTCGAGAGCCTTATCTAGATATCCCGATGATGGTAGCAGTACAGCCTCTTATGCTTCCTATTTGAGCCTTAAAAGTGAACTGAGCAGTAAATTCATCACTTCTATCGGTGTAAGATACAGTTACTCTAATCTTAATGCCAGGTACAGTGATTTTGTATCCGATACCATTCCCTATAAATCGATTGCCATTCAGAATAGTTCTTATACCGGCTCTCTCGGACTTATTTTTCTCCCGTCGGAGGATCTGAAAACAAGCCTGTTACTCTCTACCGGATACAGGGTCCCAAATCTGGATGACCTGGCAAAGATCAGGGCCAAAGGTGACCAGATAACATTCCCAAATCCCTATGTCGACCCGGAATATACCTATAACGCTGAGTTAGGAATTTCAAAAACGTTCGACGGATATATTCAAATAAACGGCAACTATTTTGTTTCCTTCCTCACTAATGTTATTGTTCGTGTTCCCTATACTTTCGAAAATGGTTCCGATACAATGTTCTACGATGGAGAATGGTTAAAAACATTTGTAAACGATAATTCGAACGAAGGGATCATCCATGGATTTAGCCTGAGCCTGATTTCCGATCTTAATTCCAATATAAGTTTCAAAGGAACATTGAATTATACATACGGTCGCGATTTAAGTCAGGATGAACCCTTATCTCACATTCCTCCTGTTTTTGGTATGGCTTATATAAGCTACGAAATAAAAAAATTCACTAATGAATTTTATTTTACTTACAGCGGTTGGAAAAAAATTGAGGATATGACAACTACCGGAGAGGATAATGCTGAAGAAGCTACAAAATATGGCTTCCAGGGATGGTACACAATTAACTTCCGGACGAATTATCAGATTGATCAGAACATCTCCATTCAATTTGCCCTGGAAAATGTCATGGACAATTTCTACAAAACCTTTGCAACGGCTGTGGCTTCTCCCGGCATTAATTTCATTGGAACATTACGCATCAGGTATTAATAATTTTTAATAGAGTACAGAAGAGTGTCTGGTCTGTAAAATATTCTATTTTTATAGACAAATTCCGAATCCGTGCTGAAATTTCTATTCGTCTGGTTTCACCTGTTCTTTATAGTTAGTATCGTTTGTGGTACCGATTTGAACGATAGCTGTCATCATTGCCAACTGACTGAATATACCATCGAGATTGTTTCCGGAAATAATCAGCACACACGTTCAGGCAATCCATTTAATTATCCACTGAAAGTAAGAATCTATGATAGTATCAACCAGCCTGCCGTAAATTTTCCCATTCACTTTTTACTGCTAAATCAAAGCGGTACCGAGGTTCCAGATTTTAAAATCAAAGATCCTGTTTATACCGATTCGATGGGTATGGCCGCAGTACACATCGATAGGATCAAAGAATCAGGAGATTATGAGATTTTAGTAACGTGTAGTGAAAAAGCGCATTGCAATCCGCAGCTATTTGAACTTCATGTAAGAAGAGCAAACTGGGTTTTTATATTAATAATAGGCCTTTCGGGAGGACTTGCGCTTTTTCTTTTTGGGATGAGTATGATGAGTGAGGGAATGCAAAACTCCGCAGGAAACCGAATGCGAAGTATTCTCAGCAAGTTGACTCATAACCGATTTGTTGCCCTGGGATTGGGCGCTTTGGTTACTATGGTAATTCAAAGCAGCAGTGCCACAAATGTAATGCTGATAAGTTTTGTTAATTCAAAACTTATGAGGTTCAGGCAAACCATCGGTGTCATGCTTGGCGCTGCAATTGGCACAACCATTACTGCCCAGATCATCGCTTTCAAACTTACCGATTATGCACTTCTATTTGTAGCAACAGGATTGGCTATTCAGTATATGGGTCACAAACAGGGAGTGAAAGAAATAGGGAAAGCCATACTCGGTTTTGGAATCCTTTTTTATGGCATGTATGTCATGTCCGAATCAATGCACCCCCTGCGAACCTACGATCCCTTTTTACAGATTATTGTCCATTTGCAAAATCCGGCCATAGGAATTCTCATCGGAGCATTACTCACCGCCTTGATTCAGAGTAGCAGTGCTTTTATTGGAATTCTTATCATTTTATCGATGCAGGGATTGCTAACACTCAATGCAGCTATACCGCTCCTGATTGGAGCAAATGTTGGCACTTCTGTAACCGCTATTCTCGCATCTCTGAATGGTTCGAGGGAGGCAAAGCAAGTTGCCCTGGCTCACACGCTGTTTAAAATTACCGGAGCAGTTATTTTTGTTTTTTTTATTCCTTCTTTTATCAGGCTTATACATTTAATCACATACGAGTCCACTACAACAGGTATAAATCAGGTTCAGCTAATTGCCAGTCCGAGGCAAATAGCCAATGCGCATACTATTTATAATATCGTTCTTTGTTCCCTTTTTATTCCAATTACTAATACTTATTCCCGCTTCATTAATTGGATCTACCCTACCAGGTTTGAAGAAGAGGAGCCTTTCAAAGTACGCTATCTCGATAATAACCTGCTTAAAACTCCAGTACTGGCAATTAATGTCGCCCGGCTCGAATTGGTCCGGATGATAAAAAAAGTCTACTATATGACTGAAAAAATCATTCGCCCTTTTCTTGATAAGAAATCTGAAATTTTACACGAAATAGAATACACCGAAAATGAGATCAATTTTCTGCGCGATCGCATTGTTGATTATTTAATTAAAATAACGCAGAACAATTTAGCTGCCGATATTACCCAGGAAGCTTTTATGATGATGAATGCCGTACGTGAATTTGAACAAATTGCTGATATCAATTCTCACCAGTTAATGGAGAAAGCTTATAGCTGGTGCAACAACCCGTATCAATTCTCTCAGGAAGGAAAGAATGAAATTATACATTATCACGAGCATACATTGAATATTATTATACAATCGCTGAAGGTTTTTGAAGATTTCGACCTAAAAACCGCCAAGCGCTTACGATTGCAGTACAATCAATACAGAGAGGAATATTTTGAACTGGAACAACAACACTACGATCGTCTGAAAGATAAGGTGGAAAGCACCATTTCAAGCAGTAAAACTCACCTTGAAATAATAACTTTATTACGTG
This sequence comes from uncultured Bacteroidales bacterium, assembly GCA_964592225.1. Lineage (GTDB taxonomy): Bacteria > Bacteroidota > Bacteroidia > Bacteroidales > UBA10428 > UBA10428. The sequence continues at coordinate 16,139 of CAZQCO010000010.1, read as the reverse complement.
TAATAAGCAGCCATGCTATGAATACTTCACGTATTATAATCTTTAGCAAGGGAACCACAAAAAAGAATAAAACCCATGAGCCAGATAAATCCACAAATTGAAGCCAGCTGGAAAGAAGCTCTGACCAATGAGTTTAATGCAGATTATTTTGCATCACTTAAAGAATTTCTGGTAGAGGAAAAGAAAAAATACACCTTGTATCCACCGGGCAGTAAAATTTTCAATGCCTTCGATCATACTCCTGTCGATAAGGTCAGGGTGGTTATTCTCGGTCAGGATCCCTATCATGGACCCGGACAAGCTCATGGATTATGCTTCTCTGTTCCAAAGGGGATTGCTCAGCCTCCCTCACTGGTTAATATATTCAAAGAATTACATACCGATTTAGGCATACCCATACCCAATCATGGTAATTTAGAGCACTGGACTAATCAGGGAGTTTTACTTCTTAATGCTACACTAACTGTAAGGGCCAACCAGGCAGGTTCGCACCAGGGAAAAGGCTGGGAACAATTTACCGATGCTGTAATACGAAAAATCTCTGATACCCGTTCAGGTGTTGTATTTATTCTCTGGGGGCGATATGCCCAGGCCAAAGAAACCCTGATCGACACACAAAATCATTATATTCTTAAGGCAGCCCATCCCTCCCCTTTTTCAGCCTATAATGGGTTCTTCGGGTGCCGTCATTTTTCAAAGACAAACGAACTATTACTGAAACAAGAATTGCCGGCAATTGACTGGAAAATTTAGATTGCTTCTGCTATAAAGTAAACTTTCTAATAATCGATAATACTAAAAACTTACTACAGCCGGATACCCACATTAAAACCCAGCCAGTACTGCCAGGTATTCGAACCTTTAAACTCTATCCCATATCCGGGAGCTATTTCATAGGCATCAGATAAATAATCAGTACTTAACATATTAAAAGCCGGACCAGCAAACAGTGCCATGCGTTTGCCAAAATGTTGTACATAATTAATCCTTAAAGTATACATGAAATTATCTTCTTCCATCCACAAATAACGACTTATTTGATACATATGAGCTTCCACATCGATACTGGATTTTTCCCGAAAGGGAATATTAGTTCCAAGGCCCATTCCAAAACCCGTATTATTATGCAGGTCACCCGCCTTATATCCCAGACTGAAAATCGTATAAAGTTGTCTGATCCCAATCTTATAGGAAACATTGACATAAAAAGCTTCGCTTCCCCAGATGTCCCATCTTCGATAGCCATTTTTTCCCACAATACTGATCATGGCTAAGGGTACTCCATCTATTGAATCGCAAATGTTAATTATTCCGGCCAGTTGTACTCCTTTAACATATCCGGCAACATTGAAAATACCTCCAATTTGAACCCCATCAACCGATCCGGAAATATTCCCGATACCAGCAGCCTGAACATTGGCATCCCCTGAAATATTAGCTATTCCAGCTATCTGGCATCCCTCCGTACTTCCTGCCACATTCGAAATACCTGCTGCCTGCAAACCTTCGATCGACCCTGCAATATTGGCAATTCCTGCTAACTGAGCACCTGTTGCACTATCTTCATTAGCGTTTAAAATACCTGCTGCCTGAACTCCTGTCATAGCGCCTCCGGACAAATTAGTTATCCCTGCCAACTGAGCCCCCCGAGTTGAACCTCCGATAACATTACAGATCCCCGCAATTTGCGCTCCGGTATTTGTAGTACCAGTAATGTTGCATATACCAGCCAACTGCAGTCCGTTATTGTAATATGTATTGGCATTGGTTATACCTCCTATTTCAACTCCATTTGCCGCACCGGTTACTCCGGCAATCATATTAAGAGAAAAAATATAACCATAGTCGATAGAATGCGTTCCTGCCGTACCAAAAGGATATAAGAATGAAATCTGTAGGGGATGAATAGTTAATGAATCGGTTTGAGCTTCAGTAGATGATACTAGCACAGCTATACATAATAAAAGTAATATTCTCCTCATAACTTCTATTTTTTGTTTCTACTCCGAAAGAGTCTAAAATTGTTAAAAAGTTGCATAATAAATTGATTTTATAAAAAAAATTGTAATTTAGCGACCGGGTAGTCGCTTAAATTATGCCAAAAATAACATATACTAATTTAGCACCGGAACGGCAACGTGAAATCCTTGAGGTGGCCTATAAAGAATTCATTCTTAATGATTATAAATCAGCCTCCCTTTCAACTATAATAAAACAGCTCTCACTGGCTAAAGGAAGTTTTTACCGGTATTTTAATTCAAAGAAGGAATTATATTTCTATTTGCTGGAAAACGCGACTGCAGAACGTTTCAGCACTCTGGAAAAACGCTTGCAGGACCCTGATATGGATTTGTATACGCTTCTAATGGTCAACTGGAAGGATAAAATTGAATTTGAGAAAAATAATCCTCTGGAGAGTGCTTTTCAGTACAGGGTTTTTCGTGAACGGTCCAACGAGGAATTAGGAGATCTTGAAATTCAGATGAAAAAAGAACTGACGGAGAAAGTTGCCGGATTAATTGAAAATCGGTTTAATAATTCAATCCGGGAAAATATTGATCCTTACATTATCGCATTTATCATTGTTCAGATACAAGTGGGATTGTTCGATTATTTTACCATACGTTACGGCGATGATTTACTGGAAAATATTCGCCAGGGAAAAACACTATACACGGTTCATCAGAAAGATATAGAGCATATCATACAATCGTTCATTACTATTTTAAAAAACGGAATCGCAAAAAATACATAGCATTATGATACATGTTAAAAACCTTGAATATACTTACCCTAAAGCGGAAGAATTAACCATCCGGAATATTAGTTTTGACATAGAGCGTGGCGAAATATTCGGTTTTCTGGGACCTAGTGGAGCGGGGAAAAGTACAACCCAAAAAATACTGACCCGAATTATCAGAAACTATAAGGGTGAAGTCCGGCTGGAAAATAAAGATCTTTCTTCATGGGGATCGGATTATTACAATCATATAGGTGTTGGATTCGAATTACCCAATCATTATGCAAAACTTACTGCGTTGGAAAATATGAAATTCTTTTCTGCATTTTATACCAGGCCCGTTCAACCCTTAATGAAACTGTTTGAAATGGTCGGTCTTGAAAAAGATGCCAATAAAAAGACCGAGAATTATTCAAAAGGCATGAAGATGAGGCTTAACTTCATTCGGGCCATAATGCACAATCCCAATGTTCTGTTCCTTGATGAACCCACTGCAGGACTCGATCCGGCCAATGCCCGAAGAATAAAGGATATTATCCTTGACCTGAAAAACCAGGGGAAAACTATTTTCCTTACTACACATAATATGCACGATGCCGAAGAACTATGCGACAGAGTTTCTTTTATAGCCAATGGTGAATTAAAAATGACTGAATCACCCCATAATTTAAAGCTAATAAACGGCGAGCGTTCCGTAAAGATCGACTATGGCACGAATATTATAAAATCGGTCGAATTTCCTCTTGACAAGCTGGGAGAAAACAAAGAATTTCTGTTGCTGATCCGTAAAGAGAAGATCATTTCAATTCATAGTAAAGAAGCGGAGCTTGACGATGTTTTTATAAAAATTACAGGATTCAATCTTAATTAAGAAATCATGAGCAGTATGCTACAATTTACCTGGTGGCAGATCAAATTACTGGCCAAATACCAGATACTTACCATAGCTTTTGTCATTGCAGCCGGATATACACTTGCTATTAAACTTCTGCCTGTTCTTCAAATCGATAAGGTCTACCTGACGATGATCTTTTCTGATCCTACCATGCTTGGTTTTATTTTCATTGGAGCCATGATCCTCTTTGAAAAGGGTGATAATACCCTGGAAGCACAAGCAGTAACTCCCATGAGAACATCTCATTATTTATGGTCGAAAGCCATTGCTCTCCTGGTACCGGCTCTCATTGGTAGTTTGGCAATGATAATTGCTGCCAGAGGCGTACACTTTCGCCCAATACCTTTCATAGCCTGCGTTGTTTTGTCCTCTCTGATTTTTACATTCATTGGTCTGGCAGGCGCAATTAAAGTACGAACCCTCAATCAATATATCATTCTGATTCCCTTGTTTTTGCCGCCTATGTGTCTGCCCCTGATCAATTTTTACGGCTTGACAAATCTGAGTATATTCTGGGTGATTCCAACTCATTCAACACTTTACCTTCTGGAGCAAACAGTCAGCCATGTATTCAATTTTAAAGAAATACTGAACCTGCTGTACCTGGGATTATGGACATACCTGGCTTATGCCTATGCCAACTATAATTTTAAAAAATCGTTGTACAAATGAGAGTAGTAACTATAATACAAACTGATTTAAAGAATATTCTGCGCGACAGAACATTAATCATCATCCTGTTTATTCCATTAATGTTTATCGCCCTTTTGCGGATTGTTCCTCCTATTTATGAATCATTCTTCCCTGAAACAATTATTTACAGACCATTAATCCTTGCAGCCCTATGCCTTGTGAGTACTTCTATGGCAGGTTTTCTGCTGGCTTTTGTTATGCTCGACGAAAAAGATCAACACCTTTTTCAAGTATTCCAGGTTATGCCAGTATCCTTTAATCGACTGATACAATACAGAATGGGTACCATTATCGTATCGGGTTTTATTTTCTCAGTTATTTTAATACTGGGATCAGATTTTGTAAAACTTTCAACTCCGGAAATTATACTTTTTTCTTTGCTGTGTTCTTTATCAGGTCCGGCAAATACCCTTCTAATTGTTAGTTTGGCAAATAACAAAATTGAAGGTATGACCTATTTTAAATTACTCAGTTTTTTTATGATACTCCCGCTTATTGCGCTATTTATTACACATCCGGCACGGTTGGTGGCAGGTATTATACCTTTTTACTGGGTTTTCGCTTCTCTTTGGGAAGCTCATACTTTTGTTGAAAGAATACTCCCTTTATCCATTGGTATTTTAATTCATTTACTTTACATTTCAGCTGCATTATATTTGTTCATGAGGCGAAATCAAACTTAAGCCATGCGAAATCATATAGGCTTTATTCTGGTAATACTCCAGTTATTATCCTGCTCGGGTTTGGAAATTTCTGAAGATGAAAAACAATTATTACTTAGTGAGAAAGCATTTACCGATTATGGATTTACTTTCCCTGATGCACCTCAGGGGAAATATTCAAAATATCAATTACCTGATGGAGCCATCGAAATCAGATATTCCTACAAGGGTTATGCTTTAGATTCTTCATACTTCTACCTATCGAATACAATAACAACTGACAGAAATGCAGGCGATGCCGAAGAGACCTACGTTACCAAGGAAGAATCGATTAATTTAAGTACAGTTATTAACTCAAAATTAATCCCATTGGAAGGATTTCATTTTGGTGAAGAATCAGTATTGTATTTGTGGCTAACGGATAATGAACCTGTCGGGAATTACTTTCAATTCCGGTATAAAAATATTACCTATCAGCTTTTACTCCAGGGATTCTATTTTTCTGATCCTGAAGACTGGACCCAATTCTTTAATAAAAGTATCGCTCCCTTTGTCAATACGATTTTACAACAAGAGTAAGACTGAAAAATGTTTTCTATAAATTATGAAGGAGATGGAGAAAATTTATTGCTCCAACTAATGTTAAAGATCCTGTTTGTCGTTTATCTGGTTAAAAAAAGCGACCAGATCATTTTTATTCTCCCCGTCCATCCATTTCATTGCACTTCGTGGATGCTGATTCATGGAACCGGTAATTAAGTAAGGTATATGATATCCCCAATCAATTTCCTTCTGCATATCGAGCATATACTCCTGGATAACCTTCAGTACAGGTCGGGTTTTAAATTTGGGATTTTTAAGAAAAGATAAAAGCAATTCGAGAGGACAATTCCCAGCTCCCCGACCAATTCCCAAGAAAGTGGCATCGAGCATATTGCAATTGTATATTATGCCTGAAACCGTATTGGAAAAGGCCAATTGCATGTTATTATGCATATGAACACCAATCGTTTTACCCGGAAGGTATTTCTGGTATTTTTTTACAAGTCGTTCGATCTGCTCACAGTACATACTACCGAAACTGTCGACCAGATAAAACACCCCTATTTTTGATTTGGCCACATCCTCAAGAGCTTCTTCCAAATCCCGTTCCATCACAGTTGATACAGCCATCAGATTGATGGTAGCCTCATATCCTTTATCGACACAATGATCCGCCAGCCATATAGCCTTGTCGATCTGATGAACGTAGGCTGCAACCCGAATCATATCCAATAAACTATCCTCGGCAGGGAGAATATCGTCAGGTTCAATACGCCCGATATCAGCCATTGCTGATAGTTTTAGATTGGTATTATTGTCACCCACAATACGTCTCAGGTCCTTATCATCACAAAATTTCCAGCAACCAACTTCATCGCGCGAAAAGGCCTTTTCACTGCTTTTATATCCAATTTCCATATAATCTATTCCCGACTCAACACAGGCCTGATAAACAGCCTTGACAAAATCATCAGTAAATTGCCATTTATTCATGAGTCCACCATCGCGTATAGTACAATCCAATACTTTGATCTCTTCTCTAAACATGTCTGGAAAATTTTAATTAATTACTTGTTGTTAATTAACCTTCGTTCTTCAGAAATAAAATGATTTAAAAGGTCACGGTAGATTCTTTCTATAATATCAGGATCAAGACCTTCTTTCACCGCCATTTCCCTGCGCGATTCAATAACAGAATCGAACCTCTCTTTTGCCACAATACTTTTTTCATTGGGCTCTTTAAACCGAATAACTTCTTTTACATATCCATACCTTTTCCCCAGAAGTTCAATTATCTCCTTATCGATTGTATCTATTGCCTTACGAATCTCCTCAATGGATTTAAAATGTGAAGGTAGTTTCATGTAAATTGAATCAATATTAAAAAGCGTTGCAAATATATAAAAAAGCTATTAGCATTCATTATCATCTACCTGCATACCCATATAGACTTTTAGAAAGAAAATTTTACTCAAATAAAAGATTTTTTATTTAATAAAAACCTAATGTTTAGTAAATTAGATGTTCTGATAACATAAATCATTTATTTTTCCTCATGGAGAGCTATTTTTTGAAAAAAAAAATTATATACATTTGGTCAGACGAACATAGAAAGAACTTTAATAATTATGTTTAACCGTTTTCTTTTAAAAACGTGGTAAAAAAAAGAATAATCAAGAAGTTTGAACAGTTGTCAGTTGAGATGCTTGAACTCATCAAGAGTAATTACCCTGACGGATTTGAAGACAATTTAATTACATTTCAGACTGCCACCGGTGAACTTGCATCAGGTTTACCCCTTGAAACAGATGATACATACTATCTGATCAGGATGCCTAAATCTGTTGCTCCGGAAGAAGATGACGATTATGATAATAGTGAATCTGATTCTGATAATTTTGAAAATCTCGATAATCTGCAAATAGCCGATGATGCTCCAGATGAGGAGGATTAAATCGATTAACTACCACTAATAAATAAACTTATTTAAAGTATAACCGTTTCTTATCCCGATTGTTTTATTTCCTTGTAGTAAAATTGTAATTCCTGTTTAGCATTTTTCTCCAGTTTATGTCAACGTATATTCCGTATGGCTCTTTCGAGTGCGAACAACATATTAATACAAACATGCTGGTCGGCTGCATGTAAAAGCTGAAAAGCAGCTATGCTCCCCATTTCTTGCAGTTTCAACGGGCATGAAATTCCGACATCAATAAGACGTTTTTCAAGTTCATGTCCAATATTGGGCATTTCGGAGAGTTTTTCCACCTTTGTATTGTTTACCTGCAAAGATATTTAACTCATGTCAGAGAAAATAATTGATCTGAGCCATACGATAAGTGAATCTATGACCGTATACCCGGGTTCGGAAAAGCCTGTTATACATAATGTTGCCTCAATAGAAAAACATGGATATAACGAATTCGGCTTAACCTGTTCTACTCATACCGGCACTCATATCGATGCTCCATACCATATTCTTGGTAATGGCAAAACCCTCGATATCTATGATATAAATGCTTTTTTCGGAAAAGCACTTGTAATCGATTGTACAGGCCATAGTATCATTGAAAGAAAACTTTTGGAAAATTCGGTATCAGAAAAAGAAATTCCTCAGTTCCTTCTTTTTCATACAGGTTGGGATCGATATTGGTCAATCTCAAAATATTTTGATAATTATCCCCTACTGAGCAAAGAAGCGGCCGAATATATTGCCCTGCTACCTCTTAACGGAGTGGGTATAGACGCACCGTCGTACGATTCGTTGAACAGTATCGATTTACCGAACCATAAGATATTGTTAAAAAGCGGATTTATACTGGTTGAGAATTTGTGTAAACTGAACCAGATTAATTCGGAAGAAGTGCTGTTTGCCTGCTTCCCTCTGAAAATAAATCGGTCCGATGCTTCTCCTGTACGCGCAGTAGCTTTTTTAAAGTAAATGCCTTTTTTACAAAAGCAGAAATAGTAACTCTTTTAATGGTACCTGGTGTGCGAATTAAAATTAAATTTGACAACTGATTGAGCATATATGAAAAAGTTTATCCGTATACTTATCTACCTGGTACTTATTGCCGGGATTCTTTTTGGGGTCTATCGCTATTTCCTTTCGGGAAAATCATCCTATCGGTCGATATATCATGTACCTGATAATGCATCTCTCATAATTGAATCGGATGCAGTATTCGATGCATGGAAGAAAATAATTCACAGCAACGCGTGGAAAACCGTAAGTAATATCGATGCCCTGGCAGAATTGAACCATGAAATTCAATACCTGGATTCCCTCCTGAGCGATAAAATGTTTTTACTTCGGACTCTTGGCCATCGTAATGTTATGATGAGTATTCATCAATACCTCCCGGGTAAATATGATTATCTTTATATAATTAATATGGGTAAAATTACCCGTCTGCGCAATCCGGAGAAGATTTTAGCCTCGTTGCTGGGAAAAGACTACCCCGTCACCAAACGCATGTATAACGGCCAGCTTATTTATGAAATGTCCGACCGAAATTCGGGCGAAATGTACATATTCAGCTTTGTACATGAAAAGCTGATCTTTTCCACCAACTACCTGTTAGTAGAGGCATCGCTCGATGAAGCGGATAAAATGACCCTCGGTCGCGATCTTGAGTTTATCGATGTATCGAAACGCATTTCAGGCAAAGGATTGTTCAATGTTTACCTGTGCTATAAGTACTTGCCTTCCTACCTGGAGTCGGTACTTGGCAAAACTCCGGAAAGCATCAGTAGACTTAGTAATGAACTGACCTATTCGGCATTTTCATTCTCAATTACTACCGAAGGTTTAATTATTCTTGAAGGTTATACCGGAGTGAATAATTCGACTCCCGGTTTCTATTCATCTATTCTGGAAGCCGGAAATGGAGGATTAAAGAGCCTGGAAGTTATACCGGCCAGAGTTGCGTCGATGTTGAAAATAAGTATCGAAGATGCTCCGGAATATTTTAAAAACTCTTTACATAAACTTGATGCTAAAGAATATGACGATTATACTAAAACCCTCCAGAAACTGGAGAAAAAGTTTAAGATTAGCGTTGATGAAAATATTCTAAGCTGGATTGGTGATGAAATTGTATTGTTGCAAACTCAGCCTTCAAACCTGGGAAAAAACAACGAATTTGCTGCCGTTATAAAAGCCAAAAACAGGAGATCTCCTGAGAAGAATATGGAATTTATCTGCCGCCAGATTGAAAGAAATTCCCCGGTAAAAGTCAAAACAGTGCCTTACCAGGGTTATACTATCAGTTATATTTCGTTCCCGGGCCTTATAAAATTACTGTTTGGTAAAATGCTGGAAAAAATCGAAAAACCCTACTTTACACAAATAAATGAATATGTTATTTTCAGCAACCATCCCCAAACACTAAAAAATATTATCGATGATTTTGTGAGTGGAAATACCCTGGCAAATTCGATGCGATATAACGACTTTGCCCGGCAATTTGCCCGGAGAAGCAGTGCCTATACCTATATCGATGTACCGGTCATTTACAATAACCTGAAAACATTTGTCGGCACTGAAACCTGGCAAAAGCTCAATAAAAACAAACCCTACATAACCCATTTTTCCCAGGCTGGAATTCAGATCGATAATAAAGACAACCTCCTGCACCTTATTATTAAAGCGAAATATGAAGAAATTACCGACGATTTCTTCCTGAAGCATTATGATACCAACACTTTTTTGAAGTTGTTCAATATCAGTGACTCCGAAAGTTTACTTCCGAAGAATGAGCCTCTGTGGTATGAACCGGAAATTGTAATCAACGACCTCGATGACAAGAAAATGACCGTACTATACGAAGACGGTAAAGTACACTATGAAGTCGATTTAAAAAACGGGTTAAAACATGGTAATTTTAAAGAATATTACCCCGATGGAACGCTTAAGGTACGTGGCAGGTTTAAAGATGATTTGCCCGAGGGCTCCTGGAAGTATTATGATGAGAAAGGGAACCTGATCGAAGAAAAGTTATTTGATAAGGGAACTGAAGAAACAGAATAATTTTCAGCTGCGAACACCGGTTGGAAGGTGCTTAGGCGAACTCAATATACAGAGAGAAAAAACGTTATCTGTATAATCAGTTAAGCGATTTGGTTAATAAAGAAATAAATAGGATAAAGCTTATACGATCCCTGATACTGCTGGTGGTTATTATGTGTTCCGGCAGATCAGGTCATTCACAATATATCGTAAGCGACATAAATTTCGAAGGAAATACCAGGACAAAGAGTTCCTACCTTCAACGGTTCATACAATCAGAAACCAGAGAGGTTCCCGATTCTCAAAAGATTGCCGACGATCTCCGCAAGCTGCGCTATCTGGCGCCGGTAATGGATGCCGAAGCTTTTCTTGTTGCTTCCGATTCCGGTATATCGCTTACCTATGCCATCAACGAGCGGTATACCTTACTGCCTGTCGGTGATTTTGGTATTACCCGGGACAATTTCTGGATTGGAGGAGGTCTTATGGAATCGAACCTGGCCGGCAAGGGAATGTATGCCTATGGCTATTACCAGTATAATTTGCGACATACTTTACACCTGATTTTTCGCAATCCCTATATTTTTGCCTCACCATGGGGTATCGAGTTACAACTGCGAAACTTACCCAGCATTGAAAACTTTGACAATAGTACTCAAATTCTGAACCGGTATTTCGATCTGAGTCTGGCTGTCCGTTACGAATTTCGTTTTGAGAATGAAATAGCATTGGGTACTTCTTTTCGGCGCCTGGCAGCTGAGAATATAAATTTTATCAGATCGACAGAGGAAGCGCTTATTGATATTGAGCGTTCAGCACAGGTTTTTTTCTTTCGGCACGAAATACGAAAACTTACCTGCCGGAACTTTTATATCAAAGGATGGAGAAACCTGGTAAATCTTTCATTTCAAATGCCCTATAATTCCAATCATAATCCTGTGGCAACTTTTTACGATGAACTAAAGTTCTTTGCCCACACAGGACAGAGAGGGAATGTTGCTTTGCGAATTATGGCAGGTATTTCATCCGAAAAAGAAAAAGCATTTTATCCTTTTTTGGCCGACAGTTATTATTCTTTCAGAGGTATAGGTTACCACGTTTTCCGTGGGAATGCTATGGCACTTATCAATGCGGAATTCAGGTACACCTGTTTTGAAAATCGTTTCGCAGGAATTCAGCTTGTGACATTCTCCGATGCCGGTTTGATCTCCCAACTATTTGAAAATTCCTTAAATCCGACCGATATTGAACCCGTACAATTATTCCTGGGCCCTGGTCTGCGTATTATTTATAAAAAAGCTTACAATGCCATTTTAACCATCGACTACGGATTTGATATACTCCAACGCGATAAAGGAGGATTGGTAGTAGGATGGGGACAGTATTTTTAATTATTAATTATGAATGAATAATTAAGAATGAGATATTGATAGTAAGAGAATTGTCGGACTTTAGAATCAGCTATTTCAAAGATTCTGGTCGAGGCAATACACCAGGTACCATTTTCCACTGATGAGCCGGTAACGACACTGAAAATCAAAACCTGAATTAGGAAGATAGATCCGTTCAAAGACCAAGGTATCATTCTTATTAAATTCGACGGAAAACTCTGCTGAATCGACCTGGTAAACGCTGACTTTCTTTATACACCAGTTTTCGGGTGTCCATGTTTCTTCGGTATTGTAATCGTATCTACCTCCTTCCAATGGAAAAATGATTCGTTGTATCTGAAAAAGGCTGTCGGTATGAAATTTTGAATAAAACTCATCGAAGTTTTCATTCACCTCAATGGCAATAGTCCTTCTTTGTGAGTGACAGGCAAATGTTAAGCAAAGTATTAAAAGCAGCTTCAGAAATGCTTTTACCTGATTTGGTCGATGGGTAAATAGGGTCATTTTTTAGTAAGCGTTTCTACTGCTATGCAAATTATGAAATTTTTAGCTGCCGGGAAAATGTTCAACAAGAGAAATAGAAAAAAATTATTCAGGTACTCTCAGGAAAAGGGTACCTCGATAACAAGTAGCCGGGCTTCGCTGAAAGGAATAACTTCCAGGGTTTCTCCGGGTTTAAGAAGTAAGGAATCGCGACGATTGCATGTTATATTGTCAAGCTGAATACTACCTTCCAGTACAAATAAAAATACACCATTTGCAGTGTCATAAGGAGTATAGCTGACAGGCTTCCGGTTTGTAATAGTAATGCGCGAAAGGAAAGCATTCTGGTATATCCTAAGGCTTCCTTTCGCTGAATTGGGTGAAACCAGCAGTTGAAATTGATTTTCGCACCCGGATTGGTCAAATTTTTTTTGTTCATAGCGTGGCCTTACATTCCGGGTATTGGGGAATATCCAGATCTGTAAAAAATTCAGAGTCTCTGCTTCCGGATTTTTCTCCGAATGCTGCACTCCGATACCTGCCGACATAACCTGTACCTCATCCGGTTCAATTATTCCGCCTTTGCCCGTAGAATCCTGATGCTCCATTTTCCCGGTCAAAGGAATGGAAATGATTTCCATATTCTGATGCGAATGAAGTCCAAAACCCTGATGTCCATCGACAACATCGTCGTTAAGCACCCGAAGCATGCCAAAATTCATCCTTTCAGGATTATAATAATCGGCAAAGCTGAATGTATGGTATGTTTTCAGCCATCCATGATCGAAATAGCCTCGTTCGTCTGCCCTTATAATTTCCATGGTTATATCTTCAACATTTATAAGTTATAATTGCCATATTATCTCACTATCCGATTTGTGCTGCTTTATTCTCCGAAGTTCTCAGATGAGTATATGTTGCAGATGAGAGTCTGTTTGCCAACTCAACAATCTCATTCAGGTAGGTATTTCGTTCTTTTTCCGTTGCCGACATTATAGAAGTGAAATAACGATGTTCCAGTACCTGAATCCCGCTGAATTCAAAGATCCCCTTATCAATTGTCAGCCGGAGCGCATCAAACATACCGGAATCCGAATAATCTTCCTTCGACATACCCATCGAATTCAGTATAACTGCTTTTTTACCGGTCAATAATCCAACAGGTTTGTCTTCCTGCATGTTATAGGCAAAGCCACTAAGGAATATCCGATCGATATAACCCTTTAAAATAGCCGGCATGCTGGTCCACCAAACAGGAAATACTACCCAGAGAATGTCTGAAATACGGATATACTCCTGTTCAAGAATAATATCGTTCGGAAGTTGATTTTTATTCTGTGCTTCAAAATCATCCTTACTCAACACGGGCTGAAAACTCTGATCGTACAGATCTCTCACATTTACTATAGCTCCCGAATTCTGAAGTGTCGTAATTAATTTTTCCACTCCCTCGGCAAGAAAGCTTTCATTGCGGTGTAGTGCCTTTATAATTAAATGTCTCACAACAATCTTTTAAAATGTCACGCAACAGATTAACAAATACAGTTGCTTCTTGTTTAGTTTTAAAGTATTATCATCGCCCGCGGCACTGTTTTTGAGGCTTAGACTGGTTAATATTTAATCTGTAGAAAATGAAATACCTTGTTTTTACTATAATGATTTTTGCCTCGCTGACAGGCAATGCCCAGGTGTGCATGAAGGGTGTAGTACTCGAAAATACGGAAACAACCCGGAAAGGCGATACACTAACATTTTGTGGTGCACACGAAAATCCGAATGAGAAGATCTTGTATTATCGCTTACAACAATCGGACAGAATGATTCCTTCCTCCGCCATCCGGCTGTTATTCGATGAAGTGGATTTTTGGGAGCTGCAGCAATTTTATTACACTTCCTATTCCATCAGCAGGAAAGGCTGGCAGCCTGAACAGCGAAAACAGCTGGAGCAGCAAACTCTTAATTATTTAGCCAAACTGGAATCGGAGAAAAAAATATTTCACGATAAATATGCCGAAGATTATTTGCAACGGATCGTGCAACGAATCCACTACCCGCAGATCTGGAAAGGACGCGATCAGTTTCTCACAGTCAAGATCCTCAATTCCGACCAGAAAGTATGTTATGCTTTTGATAATGGCACCCTGCTCATCTCAAGCCAGCTTATTGCTGAAACCACCAGCGAACGCGAGTTGTTTCGGATTATGTCTGAAGCTGTGGCACATGTCCTGCTCGACAGTAACCTGGATAATGCCAATAGTGAATCCGGTTCGGAACTGGGACAACTAGGCGCTATCTATTCGGCCAATACTAAAAAAAGGGTACAGCTTATTACAGACCGGTTTATCAATGAGTACGAAAATAGCTCCGGTTTTGTACCCTTTAACGACTATGAACTTATCCATGCCACGGCCGGGATAATTGCTTATACAGCATGGCAGGAATATTACAGCTATCATTATCAAAAATCGCTCGATTATATTAATCTGCTGGCCGGGTATCAGATTGCCAACAGTACCGATTACCTGCTGAAAGCAAAAATATATATGAAAATTGCCAACACCCCCGAATCAAACCGGGAAATAATAAAGTACCTGAAGAAAGCCGCATCCTTTGCCGACCAGGAACTACCCGAAATATACAGCGAACTGGGAGTGGCCCTCACCCGCGAAGAAGAATACAACGAGGCACGACAGTACTTTCTGAAATATTACGAACTGGTACTGAAAATGGCCGACGAAGAAAAAATACAATGGGCACTGAAGATGATCAATCTTTGCAATGCGCACCTGAAATCAAACGTTACCCGGGAAGGAAATGATAGTTCGGATGAATAGAGTTAGCAACTGCGAAAACTATTGCCGCTAACGTCAGCTAGTCTAAAAACTTTTCTAAACTTTCTGAGGTTTTCATGTTCTTGTAAAGTTACATACAGGTATCCGAATTTTAAATTCATCAGTTTAGGTTATTAGACAGTCTGACGTTTCAGTGGTATGGCCAGTAAAGGATTGCGGAGCTGCATTTGTATTCATCGTTACAAACTTTTAAGCGGGCTACTACGCTTCGCAGACCACTGAACTCCTTACTGGCTATACAGCGTGTTCTAAGCAGTTTATTTTACTCTTTCATATTCTAATCCAGGACCATCACAATAAGACCACGTTCCCATTAATTTGCTTTCAGACTTTAACCAAAGGCTTTCAGTATGATCTGCATAACAACTTCCTATTATATCATTATCTGTTTCATAGGTTAGTTCCAAAAATTTTCCATCAGATAAATCTTTAAACACAAAAGTTCCAGATACCTCCGTCAATATACCGCTTCGTTCTCTAGATTTAGTAAATGTGCCATCTGAATTTAGCAGATAGGATTCTTGCCATTCCATGTCAGCTCCTGTTGTTTCAGAGTTAGGTATCTGTCCAGTCATTTTTATGAGCTGCCATTTTTGAGGATATTGTTTAGAATCAAATTTTTCGTCCTTTGTACAAGAAGACAAAGTACAAATTAACAAAGAGATAAGCATTAAATTTTTCATTTTATCTAATTTTCATTTTAGCTATCAGATGACGGATAACGACAAAAGGTTGCTTTAATATTTGCCATAACTCTTTTGTAACACCGATAGATAACTTCTATTTATTGCTGCTATCACTTTTTGTAATATTCTCATTTACTTACAATACACACCTCCAGTCACTTCGCGACATCCCCCTCTCGAGAG
>CAZQCO010000009.1:36375-66451 GCA_964592225.1 uncultured Bacteroidales bacterium | reverse complement strand
TCACAAAACCTTTAGATTCACATTATTAATTTAGGAACGTAATTAAAGTTAACCGAAAGAGTAAAGGTGAATTAATTGTCACATACGATATCTTTTCGTATCTTTGTTCGTATAAATAAGCGTAAAAAGTATTAGATATGAAAGTAACAGCAATGATTGATGATACATTAATAAATGATGCAGTTAAATACTCTCATGCAAAGAATATCACGGAGGCCGTAAAAGTGGCTCTTAGAGAATACATTGCATTAAAAAAGCTTAAAGAACTCAGTGATCAGATAAAAAATACTCCCTTGGAATTTAAGCATACAGCTGAAGAAATCCGGTCTCTAAACAGGGAATGATTGTATGGTAGTTCTGGATACATCAGTATGGATTGAATTTTTCAAAGGTAATGAACCTTATTTCCAAGTGGTTCAAAATCTTATCGAAGCCCGATCTGTTTCAGCAATTGAACCAATATTTGGGGAATTATTGCAGGGGGCTATGAATAAAAGAGAGATAGCGACCATAAAGAAGTTCTGGGAATATCTTACTAAGCTTGAAGAGCCTGGTCTTTTTATTAAAGCCGGAGAATTAGCCTATAAGGAAAAATTAGTCTCAAAAGGCATTAAGCTAATTGATGCTGCCATTATTTTTGCAACAATTAATAACAATTGCATGCTTTGGACGCTTGACAAAAAGATATTGGGTTATCTTAACCAAAGATATATTTATAATCCAAATTTAAAGATTCATTAAAAGTCTCACAAAACGCACTTAAACACTCAACTTAAATTAATTCTAATTTCCTTAACAATATCTTTTTAGTTCAAAAAATTATTGTAATTAATTACCGAATTCGGTAACTTTAACTGTGATATGAAAATCCGGGAAATAGTGAAAAAGGCATTGGCCGACCAAGGCAAAACACAGAAATGGTTGTGTGATGAAACATGTATACCCGCCTCTCATCTAAGTGAATTTATTAACGGTACCAGGAGTTTTAAACTGGAAAAACTTGAAAAAATTGCCATGGCACTTGGTAAAAAATGGAATTTAGTCGATAACAGTACAAAAAAACCAAAACCTCAGAAGATTTCACTTATTGAGATAAAAGGAGAAAAGGGAACGCTTAAATTAAGACAAACTTTATTTTGGGATGTAGACAATAAAAAGCTAAATAATGAACAAAATTCAAGGCTAATTATTGAGAGAGTTTTTACACGTGGTACAGTAGATGAGTTTAAAAAGGTAATGCAATATTATGGAGTGGCTGAAATTAAACGATCTATCGTTAAAATTGGATTTCTGGATGATAAAACGCTCAACTTTGCTTCACATATTTTTAAAATAGATAAAACCAAATTTCTATGTTACAAAAAGAAGCAGTCGACAGCAATACATTGGCATTAATAAAAAAACTTCAAAGTAAGGAATACCTGAAAGATTTCAATTTGGCCGGGGGTACAGCTTTGGCACTATACATGGGTCATAGAAAATCAATTGATATTGACTTGTTCATTGAGAGGGACTTTAATGAGCAAAGCATTCTTGAAAAACTTGAATCTGATTTTAATTTTATCCTGGATTACCAGGAAAAGAATACATTGAAAGGGAATATTGGTGATATCAAGATCGACATTCTTTCTCATAAGTACAATTCCGTTGCCTCGTCTGTAAAAATTGAAAATATTATACTGGCATCAACCGAAGATATAATTGCCATGAAATTGAATGCTATTTCTGGTGATGGAACAAGGTTAAAAGATTTTATCGATCTGTATTATTTACTAAAAGAATATACAGTTGATGAGTTAATAGCTTATTATGAAAAAAAATATAACCAAAGAAATTTGATGCATGTTATTAAAAGTCTGAATTATTTTAATGATGTTAACCTTGATGATTGGCCGGTTCTAATTAAAGATAAGGATCTTACATGGGACGAAATTAAGAAAAGTATAAATGATGCGATGATTGGGTATATAAATTCGTTAATAAAACCAAGTACTAAAATGAATGATAAATCAAAAAAACACCAATGATACTAAATCAAAAATGATCTATTAATAGTGATTTTAGCTTTCTTTTTAGTCTCACCAAACCCAGTTTAACCAATGCATTATTTTGTCTCAGAAAACCAGGTTAAAGCAACTATTCAAATTTTTTATACATCATATGATAAAACAATATGCTGCGGATAAATAGAATATTTGGCATACTATTGTTGATATCTCTGGCATTTTTGTTCAAATGCTGCAAAAAAACAACAGATACCGGCAATGTAATTTTTTATACTAATGCACAAGCGCTTATGAATTGTGGCCCGTTTGATGTTCATGTTTTTATTGAGGGGAGAGAGGTTGGAATACTCAGTCAGCCACATCTCCCATTGGACGATACACCATCATGTTCTGCCGTTGATACTCCTGATGTTTTGGTTATTAGCAAAAAACCCGGTTTCTATAATTGTACCGTCAAATTCGACTGTTCATCTTTTCCAGACTGGAACAGCAGCTTTGAAATTAAGACAGATAGTTGCTCCCGGGTTTTTATTGATGTGCAGGTTATTGATATGACGGATACAATCTATATTGACAATGTCAGTATACCAACAATCACCCAGGGTTATTACGGGCAGCTACTTAGATGGCAAGGAGACTTTATGCCGGAGAACGATAATCCAGGGACAGTCACTCCTGTAAAAAACGAAATTTATATCTATCATAAACTCACCGTTGATAAATTGGTGAATGCAAGAGTAGATGAGCAATCCTGGAATTTCTAACTTTTAGACAGCATGATTTATGATCCAATCTATATCATATTTCCAAATGATTCCGGATATTATGAGATTAACCTTGACGACGAACAACATAGTACACTAATTAAAATTGAAAATAATCAGTTATATATCAACCTGCTTACCCTTCCCGAAGGCCAGCTTGGACCTTTTAACGTTGAAGGTGATATTTTGATCAGAAGAAATCTGAATATTGATTTTGAAATGTCTATATAATTCAGAATGATTTTAACAATATTTTTATAGTAGATACTATTTTAGATATCATCCTTTAATCAAGTATTCAAGTCACAAAACTCACGTTTTATAGCTAATAATTCACTACAGGCAAAAAAGAATACTCCTTGCTGTATTTCAGCATCTGGGCTGAGAAATCGCTCACATAGCTGACCTTAATATCCTCTATCTCACCATTTTTCTCAATGACTTCATATTCCGGGTTCACAAAACCACTATAGGGGGCAATATTAAGTTTTTCAAATCGTGCAAGTACTTCCTTATGTAATTCGGGGTCGACTTTAACTCCATAATTTTCAACCAGCGCTTTACCTGCTTCATAATCGCCTTCCGATTTTATCCGCTGGACTTCGGCTAAAAGTTCACCGAACAATGTCCTGAGTTTTTCAAAATCATTGATTCTATAGAATGTTTTGCCATCACGTTCAATTTTTTCTATTACATTATCCGTTTGTCCTTTTTCATAGCACCAGTTGGCAATAAGTTGCCTGTTTCGCATATGGGCCTGTTCAATATTGTTGCCGGGTTCAATTCTCCTGAGCTGGGTCATTATACCATTTCGTATATAGGAGATGTATTGTGCTTTTGCGGCATCTTTGTTGGGCAGCAGACCGAGTTCCACCACTTTTGGATCCAACATGTAATACAAGGCAAATAAATCAGCCCGTGCTTCTTCCAGTGAAGACTGGTAATTTTTCAAAGCATCGGAACTAACTCCTTCAAGTAATTGACCCGAACCATGTCCCAGACATTCGTGCAGATCGGTGTGCAGATTATCTGTCATAGGGCCATATTCCCGTACAAGCGCCATTTCAGCTGAATCGTAAGAGAACTCTTCCAGGAAGCCCGAACCCAGGCTGGCCTGGTTATAGGCGTAAGTTATATTTTCCATGGTAACCGATTTCGAACCGTGTACTTTCCTGATCCAGTCGGCATTTGGCAGGTTGATACCTATGGGTGTGTGAGGATAACAATCGCCTCCGAGCATGGCAACCGTAATGACTTTGGCTGAAACTCCTTTAACTTCTTTCTTTTTAAACAGTTTATTGACGGGAGAATTATCCTCGAACCACTGGGCATTTTCCGAGATGATTTCAGTGCGCCGGGTTGCTTCCAGATCCTTGAAATTCACAACAGATTCCCAGGTTCCTTTTAAACCCAGCGGATCGGAATAGACTTCAATAAAACCGTTTACAAAGTCGACGCGTGAAGTATCATTGACCCAGATAACATTGTATTCATCCCAGATTTCCAAATCTCCAGTTTTATAATAGGCTATCAGTTTTTCAATGCCTTTAGTTTGTTCGGGAGTTTGGGCTACAACAAGCGATTTCTCAAGCCAGAAGATAACCTTATCAATAGCCTGTCCATAAAGACCTCCTGATCTCCAAACTTTTTCTTCAATGCTTCCATTGGTCTTAATCAACTGCGTATTTAAACCATAGGATAATGGCGTTTCATCCGTTTTATCTTTCATGGAATCGTAATACGAAATAACTTCTTTTTCGGTAAGACCCTGATAAAAATTTACAGCCGAGGCGGCTACCAGGTCTTTGGAAGGATCCTGATTCACCTTTTTTGCAAGAATATTTGGATCGAAGATAACAGGAATAAGTAACTCGAGGGTCTCATTTGTAGATTTTGGAGATATTTCAGGGAAACCACTTTTAGAAGAATTAGCAATTAGTTCGCGGAAATAATCCATGGAAAAGCCGGGTATAATCTTATCGGTAGAATAGTGGTGATAAATACCGTTCGAAAACCAGATACGCTTCAGGTATACGATGAACTTTTGAAAATCTTCACTCTGTCTGTCGCCCGAATAGGTTTCATAAATGTTTTCCATGGTTTTCCGTATGGCCAGGTTGTATTTTCCATTCTGATCCCATAGTATATCACGACCGCAAAGGGCTGCTTCGCTCAAGTAATAGATCAGCTTCTTTTCCTGCAGACTGAGTTGATCAAAGCCAGGAACCTGATATCGCAAAATTCTCAGATCAGCAAATTGTTCCAGTACATAATCGAAAGAGTTTTCATCCTTCTTACTTTCTTTTGAACATCCGGATAGCATGGTAAAAACTATTAATCCTGTTAGAAAATATTGAGTTTTCATTGCATTGTTTTTTAAGAATGCGCAAATTATAAAAATTTTACAGGCAAAACTATGATGTAAAATAGAATATTATCAGCATTTCGATAAGAATTAGCCGATATCAGTCAGTATTGATTGACGTCGTTACACTTTAATTTGATTTAAAAAAGAACCGAAATGAACAAATACTATTCAGGTTTGGTAGTTACCAGGCTTTGTCCTCCGGATGTTTCTTTCAGTAAAAATTTTTCCAGCGTTTTCAACAGGGGTTCTTCAGGGAGGATAACAGTTTCATTACCCCAGAATTCAAGGTCGGTATTTGAGATTTGCTCATACAGTACGTCATGTGGTTTCGAGGCATCACGGTATTTTATTTTTTCAATATCGGATGTGGTTTGTCCGGTAATTACAAACTCGGAAGAAGTTGTAAACATGCATGAAAAACCGGTATTTTTCCTGTCTCTTTTTTTATGAAGTCTTAAGGATATTTCACTTCGCGCATGGTTAAGATTCCATGTTCCTTCATAAAAGCGGTATTCTACTTCGTAATTACCATATTTCGGACGGATACGAAATCCAGTGGGCACCTTCTTCACCAGCATAGCATAGGCGTGTTTCATGCTTTCCGGGCTTATACTGAATTCTGCCCTGACAATGGCCAGTGATTGTGCATCGAGATAAAGCCGGCCGTTAAAACCGGGCAGATCAAGATCGTCTTTATAGTTGAATTCAATGATGTAGGCCTGCCGGCCGTTATAGCTTAGTTGTTTTCCCATGTGGTAATCATAATGACGGAAATACTCAGGATCGAGAAAACTAACTCCATATTTCATTATATCAAGCTGCATGTTATTATACAGACCTCCCTCCACAATCAGGTTGACAAGTTCCGATTCCTGTATATTAGTACCCCTCCGGCCTTTTATTAAACGAACCAGATCCTTTTCTTCCGTCAGGTAGGATGTTTTATAAATATCGATAAGAGCTTCGGAGAGTCCGATGTATTTCTCATTTTGCCGGGAGACTTCACGAAAAAAAGCCGTTTGCATAACGGGTTTTCTGGAGTAATTATCACCTTTATTTTCAAGTGCAGTCAGTAGTAATTTGATAGGATCCTCAGGTCGCACGATCAATTCATCGATCTGGAAACGATACGGATGCAATGCGATCTGGATCTGATTGGTAAGATATTCCTCGGGATAAGCTTTGCTGGAAGTATACCCGATACAGGAAAAAATAATAGAATCGGGCAGATGATCGCGTGAGAGGATCAATTCAAATTTCCCGTCGCTATTAGTGATGGTACCTGTGCTTTCGAATGGGACAAATACATTGGCAAATGGAATTGGGCGCTGATTGCGGCTATTGCAAACGGTTCCGGTAAGTCGAACCTGATTCAACTTTTCGAGCGATGATGTTTGGGGAGAAAGGATAAGCTGATTTCCCTGGACAATATATTGAATTTCATAACTTGTGAAAAGTGTATCGAGCAACTCAGTCAATCGTATGCTATCGCAATAAATCGCAATCCTTTTATCGTCGACAATGGCTGAACTGTACGCAAGTTTAAAGGGAGATACCTGATCGATATGGTACAGATATTGCTCCACCGAGAGCTCCTGTGGAGGTAAAGGGATATAAATTTTATTCAGGTCCTGACCCTTGCAAATTACCAAAGAGCAGGAAAAAAATAGAAAAATTATATTTATACCTCTGATAATCAATGTTTTCTTACAATCAATAAATCATCCTTCGTGATCAGTTCGATATTTTCAGTCAGTGAATTATTAATAGCAAATAAAATACGATCCAACGATTCTGTACTGCAAGTCAGAGTGACAGATTCAATAAATTGTACCTTCTCATCCGCTACCAGCTTAAGATGATAAAAATCAGCCAAAATCCGGCAAACATCCTGTAAAGGTTGATTTCTGAATACAAATTCTTTGGTATGCCATGCGATACTATTTCTGTCGAAATAATTTTTCCTGATGGGTTTGTTGTCACCTGTGGAATAGATGCCTGTATTATCAGGTAAAAGTTCAATGCGTTGATCAACATGTTCACTTTCGTATAATGCTACATTGCCCGATACCACACCAACAGTAATCATTGCTGAGTCGACCTTTACATTGAAACTGGTTCCCAACACCTCGATCGTTGAATTAAGGCTATAAATCTTGAAAGGAAGATTTTCATTCCGGCTTACGTCAAAAAATGCTTCGCCTTCAAGGATAATGTCACGGTTCGATTGTCCAAAGGAGCTGTTGTGAATGATTTTTGAAGATTTATTTAAATGAATAATGCTACCATCAGGGAGTTCTACTTCTTTCATGTTTTGGGTAGTAGCTACCTCCGTGTATGTCATTTCTTCCTTCGACGCATAGTCCACCAACCTTACAAGAATATAAGCAAGGCCCAATGCCAAAACTAGTATTGCAGCAATACGCAGGAAATAGCTACGTACCGGGATTCTTTTACTGACAGGTTTTATGTTCATTCTGGATCGGACCTTTTTCCACCCGGCTTTTGTATCGATCCCCTCAAAATCCTTCAGGTCGGCCGACTTCTCCCATACTTCAAGATAAGCATCAAATTCCTGCCGGCTTTTTTCGTCATCCTGTATTATTCTATCAATCATATTCTTATCGTTACTCGAATTATTAAGTAAATACCTGGTAATTATATCAATATTAAGTGAATTCTGTTTCATATTACTTTATTACATGACATTTGAAAGTGTTAATAAACGTACTGAGAGAAAAATAATAATACAAATTCCTCTATAAGGTTCTATTTTTATCCTTAAAATCCTGAGTGCTTTACTAATTTGAGTTTCGACAGTGCGCTTCGATAATTTTAATTTTTCAGCTATTTCAGTGTTCGACAATCCTTCGAACCTGTTCATTTTAAAGATAGACTGGCATTTTGGAGGTAACTCGTTAATTGCAGTAAATAAGGCTTGCTCCAACTCGGTTTTATTGACTTCCTGTTCCAGATTATCTTCCGTTATATCAGCAGTTTTAAATACGTATTCGGCGTGTTGTATTCTGATTTTTTGAGCATTAATATAATTGATGCATCTGTTGTGTGTCGATCGGAATAAATAGGATTTTAAAGAAGAGTTAATATCAAGGTTTTCGCGCTTTTCATACAGATGGACA
Organism: uncultured Bacteroidales bacterium; assembly: GCA_964592225.1. Taxonomy (GTDB): domain Bacteria; phylum Bacteroidota; class Bacteroidia; order Bacteroidales; family UBA10428; genus UBA10428. The sequence continues at coordinate 58,173 of CAZQCO010000009.1, read as the reverse complement.
AATAGATCCTGCACTATCTCTTTAGCCGTCTCTATGTCCTTTACATACTTGTTAGCATAGACAGTCAGAACTCCGTAGAATTCGTTAAACAACAATTCGTAGGCTGATTCTTCTCCCTTTTTGAGACGATTGATGAGAAATTGACTGTCAGCATTCAATTTGTACATATTTTGATACCCAATCCCAAAATTAGCAATTGCTTTGCTATTAATGACAAATAATTGTCAGATTACACGTAAATGACAAAAAAAACAAAGTTTGAGAAATGAGAATTTATTAACAGGAATTGAATAAATATTCCATTGTTTATTGAATTAATATTGGATTTTACAATTGAACTATTATTTTTGGGGTACCTAAAATATAGTTAATCCAAATAACACATAACAATGACTAAAACGAGAAAAATTTATTTGAGCGAGGATGAGATGCCTCGACAATGGTATAATCTTGCAGCTGATGTACCTAATGATCCATTTATGGGACCTGATGGACCGGTACCTGCCGAGGCATGGGCACCTGTTTTTCCAATGAACCTTGTAGAACAGGAATACAGCCGGGAACGCTGGGTTGATATTCCCGAAGGAATTCTTGAATTACTTACGCGATGGCGGCCTGCACCTCTTCATCGTGCTTACGAGTTGGAAGCTGCTCTTGGTACGCCTGCTCGAATATATTATAAGAACGAAAGCCTTTCGCCAGCTGGCAGCCATAAGCCAAATACTGCTGTAGCGCAGGCATGGTATAATAAAGAGTTCGGAATTAAACGACTAACAACCGAGACAGGAGCCGGACAATGGGGAAGCGCACTTTCTTTTGCCTGTTCGCTTTTAGGAATGGAATGTAAAGTATTTATGGTACGTATAAGTTTCGATCAGAAACCTTATCGTAAATTAATGATGCAAGCATGGGGAGGAAAGTGTATTGCAAGTCCAAGTACAGAAACACAAGCCGGCAGAGCTATCCTCGAAAAATTCCCTGATACACCGGGTTCGTTGGGGATTGCTATTAGCGAAGCCATCGAAGCAGCAGTAACTGATAAAAGCGGTCAAACACGCTATTCTTTGGGCAGTGTATTGAATCATGTAATGATGCATCAGACAATAATTGGATTGGAAGTTAAGAAACAGCTAGAAAAAGCAGGAGAGAAAAAGGTTGATGTTGTTATTGGTTGTGCAGGTGGTGGAAGTAATTTTGCCGGACTGGCATTTCCCTTCGTATATGACAAGATCAATGGAGCTGATATTGATATAATTCCCGTTGAACCCGCTTCCTGTCCGACACTTACAAAGGCACCCTATGTATACGATCATGGCGATACAGCCAAGATGACACCTCTTGTTGCTATGTACTCGTTAGGTCATAATTTTATTCCTCCACCCATACATGCAGGTGGTTTAAGGTACCATGGAATGGCCTCTCTTGTTAGTAAAGCTGCCAATGAAGGTCTTTTAAGACCTTTAGCTCTTCATCAGCTTGAATGTTATAAGGCCGGAATTCTATTTGCCAGAACCGAAGGAATTATTCCTGCACCGGAAACAACCCATGCTATTGCTGCCACAATTCGTGAAGCAAATAAAGCCAAAGAAGAAGGCAAGCAAAAGGTAATTGTGTTTAATTTTTCAGGTCATGGTTTAATGGATCTTACTGGCTACGATAAATATCTTTCCGGTGAACTTACTGATTACGATTTGCCTGATGAGGTGATTAAGAAAAATCTGGAAGATTTAAAGGGTTATCCCATGCCCTAAAGGTATAAAATTAGAAAGGAGCTTAATTAAGCTCCTTTTTTATAACATTCTGTTTGTGGATAGGTTAGTCTGATTTTTTCGACAGATTTGTTTATTTTATTTATTTCTAGTTTCGAATTGACTTTATTTGTTTATAACAAAAGAAAAAAGCTACCATATAAATATATAATAGCCTTTTGATAATAAGACAGTATAGAGGGATTCTTACATTAATTATAAGCGCCTTCGCCATGTTCGTATATATCCAGCCCTTCTTCCTCAATTCGTCTCGATACACGAAGGCCATTAGTGGCTTTCAGAATCCTGAAGAGGATGAATCCGGTTCCTAATGACCATGTTCCGACGGCAAGTACACCTATTGCCTGGATTCCTATCAGTTTGAATCCATGACCATACCATAATCCATCGCTCGTTGAGAATATTCCAACGAGTAGTGTACCTAATGCACCGCAGATACCATGAACGGATATTGCACCTACAGGGTCATCAATTTTCAGTACATTGTCGAAGAATGTAACACTGAAAACCAATACAACTCCGGCAATAGCTCCGATGGCAACTGCACCGCCAGGTGATACTGCATTACAACCGGCTGTAATTGATACCAGTCCGGCCAAAGCTCCATTGAGTGTTAATCCGAAACCAGGACGTTTGTATCTGGCCCATGCTACTAACATAGCAGAAACGGAACCTGCAGCAGCTGCAAGGTTTGTAGTGACAGCAATATGTCCAATTGCAATAGTACTGCCTCCTGTTGCGGCTAATTCAGAACCTGGGTTAAATCCAAACCATCCGAACCACAGGATAAATACTCCTAATGCACCATATGCAAGGTTGTGTCCCGGTATGGCTTTAGCTTTACCATTAACATATTTCCCAATTCTTGGTCCCAGAGTTGCAGCTCCTGCCAGTCCAACCCATCCACCTACAGAGTGAACCAGTGTTGATCCGGCAAAATCCTGGAATCCCAATTGATCGAGCCAACCGCCACCCCATTTCCAGTGACCGGAAATCGGATAAATTATGACAGTAATTACTATACTGAATACCAGGTAAGCGTTGAATTTTGTTCGTTCGGCCATTGCTCCTGATACGATGGTTGCGGCAGTTGCAGCAAAAACGGTTTGAAACATCAGATCACTCATGTCGGCATAGTCGCCAAAACCGGTGCTTGTAAACCCAAATTTCTCGAAAGGGTTGCCAATAAGTCCGCCAAAAAGAGAACCTCCGTACATAATAGAATATCCTATCAACCAATATGTAAGCGATCCGATAGCAAAGTCCATTACATTCTTCATTAAAATATTACTGGTGTTTTTTGCACGTGTAAATCCTGCTTCGACCATTGCAAAACCAGGCTGCATAAACATTACCAGAAATGCTGAGACCAATAACCATATGTTATTAATCGATATATCTAATCCTATTTCTCCCATGATTTATAAAATTTAGCTTATTACAAATACTGTTTATTCTGCTGATAATGTACCGAATGCTTTACTGCCTCTTTCACCAGTTCTTATCCTATAAGCATCTTCGATGTTGAGAACAAAGATTCGTCCGTCACCAATATCTCCTGTTTTTGCAGCTTCCATAATTACTTTAACTGCAGGTTCAACAAATTCATCGTTGCAGAAGAAGGTAATGTACATTCTTTCTATTGTACTGGTATCATATTTTATGCCCCTGTATACTCTTTTTTCGTGAGCCTGTCCTGTTCCCCTGGCATCCCAAAATGTCAGAAAGTCGATACCAACCTTGTGAAGTGCATCTCTTACCTCATCAAACTTGGTTTTTCTTATAATGGCTTCAACTTTTTTCATAATGAAGTATATTTTAATTAATTAAATAACAGTTGAAAAGATTCCTTTTAGAATGAAATACCGGCATAGATAAAGAAGCCTTCAGTTGAAGGATTAAGAGTAATTCCTCCGGTTAAGGGTAGCGAGAATTTTTCAGTAATCTGAATTTCCTTCGACGTGCCGATTGTTATGTTACATAACATAAATTCTCCATCATCGGTATAAGCACCATCACCTGCACCTACTGTTAATTCCAAAGCACCAATTGTATAACCTGCCTGAAAATACATATCTCCTTCTTCAAATCCCGGGGCGAACATATAAGCAGCCATGAAACTTAGATTTCCAACTTCGTAACTTATGGCAGGTTCAATGTAATGTGCTGCATCATAAGCATAAAAACCAAGTTGTTCATAGATGGTCTCACCGTCAGCAGACCCGATTGAATCACCGGCAATGTGACCAAAATAATAATCGGTAACTCCAATGCCAAGACCAAAATCGAAGCTATAACCTGCATATAAGTCCATTTCAAGTGCTTCATCAATACTGGCATTTACTGATCCCCAGGCTCCTATAGTCAGACTGCCTATAGCACTTTCAACCCATGGTTGAAAAGCAGGCCCGGAACCAAATTTGGCACCACGCCATATATAACTGCTAAAGATATCCATGCCGGCATCTATGCTAGCCGATGATCCTTCATTTACCTGAGCATTAACCGCCAAAGGAGCTATTAAAATGATTACAGCTACAAGAAGAGGTAATTTTTTGAAATTTTTCATAGCTAAATGTTTAAGTTATTAATTGATTTTCGTGACAAAAATAAAAAATATACTAATACCCCCATAAAAAAAGAGTATAAAATTTTAAAAAAGTAAAAAAGGATGATTAACCCCCTATAAATATAGAGTAATAAACTGAAAAACGTATTATATTTTCAAATAACACCCCATTTTGTTTATAAATCTTAACTTTTTTTTGTTTGGTTTCTAATTACTTTCTTAAGAATTATATACTATTAAAATATTTATGAGGGTGATGAAGTAAATTTTCACCTTTATAACTATTTGTCCAATATTTTATACAATAAATAGTATTGGCTATTCTATATAAGCTATTGACTAATGAAATTATTTTATTGCTAACCTGATATTTTAATCTGCTGATAATTCAGTATGATAAGCTATATAATTTTATCGATGAGCTTATAAAATAATAATTTCTTTAATTAATAATATCTATTATTTTTACAAACTCAATTGAGTTTGCTTCAAGTTAGATTTAAATTAATAATTACCTATTAAAGCTAACCATGGAAGTTACAGATAAGATAGAAAAAAGGAAAAAGGTATTAATCGTTGAAGATGAGGAATCGAATTTTGAGTTGCTGAAAGCTATGCTGAGAAAAAGGGAGATTGATATACTTTGGGCTCAAACAGGGCGCCAGGCTGTTGAAATTTGCGATAATCAAGATTTTCATCTGATACTTATGGACATAAAAATGCCTGAAATGAATGGTTATAAAGTCCTGGAAATTCTTCGGACAAAAGGTATGAAAATGCCCATTGTTGCCCAGACAGCCTATGCCCGTCTTGAAGATGAAGCAAAAGTTTTATCTGCCGGATTTGACGGATATATTTCAAAACCCATCGATCGAAATAAGTTTAATGCTTTAATCGACAAGTTTATTTCATAAGCCTTACATTGTTTTTCTTCTTTGGAGTTGAACGGTTTTTGCATATTTAAGGAAAGTAGCCATACTTGAGAGGGTGCAGACAACAATACCGTAAAATCCATCCCGGAATCCACCCTGAAAAATATAGGCCCTGAAGAATTTTACGAGTGGACTGAATATTAATTTTCCTATTCCGATTGGCATGTTTTTCTGATAATAATCCTTTGCCATCAAATCCGTAAAATAAATCATTTGTTGAATATGCTCGTTGATACTGTAATAGCTGTAATGTAGTATATCGCTTCTCAATTTACCGATAGATGTTTGCTCTGATAACTCAACTTTTTCATGGATATCACCTTTCCACTGTCCTTTTTCCTTCTTCCATAAACGTAATTTCCAGTCGGGATACCAACCACTATGATGTATCCACTGTCCACAATAATTAGTCAATCTTTTAATCCTATAAGCTTCCACATCGAAACCCTTGCTTTTCATCTCTACAAGTTCAGCTTGCAATTCTATGGAGAGGGCTTCATCGGCATCAACTGAGAGAATATATGCATTATCAGCGAGTGAATTTGCGTAATTTTTTGTTTCAGAATATCCCAGCCATTCAGTTTGTACAAAACGTACTTTTCTTTCCGAACAGATTTTAGCGGTATTATCTTCAGAATAAGAATCAACAACGATAATTTCATCGGCTACTCCTATTAGAGAATCCAGACATCGTACAATATTTTTTTCTTCGTTCCTTGTAATAATAACCGCTGATATGGAATTATCTTTTGCCATTTCGTGAAATTTAAACGAATATACTTCTAATTAATTATGTGTGCAGACTATCTTTACAATTAAATCTTAACCGTAATGAATAATTGGATTCAGACAATTGGGCTTGTTTCAGCAGCGCTGACTACCTCTGCCTTTTTACCACAGGCATTAAAAACCTGGCGCACCAAATCAACTCACGATCTTTCACCTCTTATGTTTACTCTATTCAGTATCGGGATATCAGGCTGGTTGATTTACGGCATTCTTATCGAAGATTTACCTATGATTCTGGCTAATTCGGTTACAATAGTACTAGCAGGAACTATTATGTATTTTATAATTCGAAGTAAAACAAGTGTCCGTATAGCCCATGTAGGTATTTATGTACATGATATTGAAACTATGCGCCAATTTTATTCTCAACATTTAGGAGCTGTGGTCGGTAATAAATATCATAGCTCTGATACAGGTTTTACTTCCTATTTCCTATCATTTCCTTCAGGAATTAAAATTGAATTAATGCATATTGCAGATAATGATGATTCACTCAACAATCGATGGGGGCATATTGCAATTTCATTGAAGAGTCGGGCAAAAGTGGATGAATTTATTAAGAATATTGAAAATACAGGTATTGAAATAATTTCTGCTCCAAGAGTAACAGGTGACGGATATTATGAAGCTGTAATATGCGACCCTGAAGGGAATCATATCGAGATCACAGAATAAATCGATGACTATAATGAAATAGAAATTAGAATTGAATCAATTACTTTAATATATGAAAATTCCGTTTTATCAGGTTAATGCATTTACAGGTGAAGGTTTTAAAGGCAACCCTGCCGGTGTATGCCTGCTGGATAAATGGCTCAGCGATGATACTATGCAATACATTGCTTTTGAAAACCAACTTTCAGAAACAGCCTTTATCATTAAGGAACAAGATCAATATAAAATTCGCTGGTTCACTCCGGCTGTAGAAGTCGATCTTTGTGGTCATGCAACTCTGGCATCTGCAGCAGTATTAATGCAATTCATTGATAATAGCCTGGAACAGGTTCAATTCGATTCAAAAAGTGGAATCCTTTTAGTTCGTAGCAGCGGAGCAGAGTACACAATGAATTTTCCAGCCGATGAAATTTCCGAAATAGTATTAAATGATTATTATTTAGATGCATTTTCTGTTACACCTCATTCTTCATATAAAGGAAAGACCGATTATCTGATTGTATTTAATAATGAAAAACAGATTCGGGAAATGAAACCTGATTTTAAGATTCTGGGTGAGATAAAGGCAAGGGGCGTTATTGTTACAGCTCCCGGCGATAAAGTCGATTTTGTTTCGCGATTTTTTGCTCCTCAGGCTGGCATTCAGGAAGATCCGGTAACTGGTTCGGCTCACACCACACTTACTCCATACTGGTCGGGACGACTAAATAAAAATAAACTGTTTGCATGGCAATTATCAGAACGTGGTGGAATTTTAACTTGTGCTATGTTAAATGATCGTGTTGAGATTACCGGAGCCACAGAGATTTATATCGAAGGTTTTCTGAATGTCTAGCTTTTCATTTTAATGGATTAAATCTATCCGCAGAAATCAGATAGTTATAGCTAAGTTAAAAAATTCAAAAACAGCGCTCTGTCTTTTTAATTTAACGATAAATACTCTTTTCTTATTCTGATGTTCATTTACCGGTTATAATTTTCTATTAATGAACAACAAGTGTTAAAATCTGAATCTTTACAATTTGAATTAAGAGAGCATTATTTGATTAATTATCAAAAATATAAATTGTTTTTATTTGTTTTAAAATAGCTTAATTTTGAGTAAATAATAAAAACAGATCAAATGAGAAAGACGAGGCTATCCAGTAGCGAGATTCAGGACTTGATTAATAAATATCAATCTGAATTAAAAAAATTAGAATTTCAAACTGAAGGAATAGTATCAACAATAACTGAATTACAAGATTGGCTGGATTCTGTGGAACAAAGTGAAAAATCTGCCTTGAGCAAAATGAGTAAGAAAAAGAGAATTGCACCATTAAGGAGTACTCTGCCAGCCGGGGTAAAAAGAAAGAGAGGCCGGCCACCCAGAAAGGATAAGAAAACTTCTGAAAAAGCAATTATTTCGGAAAAAAAGCAAACTAAAAAAGAGGAATTAAAAAAGGGATATAAATTATCGAATTGGGACAAATGGGTGATTTCAGGAATTACTCAAAATGGGAAACCTCAGATCACTCAGGAAATAATTGATTCTGTGAAAGTGATGACACAGGATGCAGGTGTTAAAAGTACTGAGGAAGAGATAAAGAATAAAGTCATCAGAAGTCTTCAGAAATTGGCAAATCGCAGGGGAGATTTAATCAAAGTACCCTATAAAGGTAAAGGATACGCGTATGCGGTTCCCGGAATGCCCGGATCAAAAAGGAAAGTTGGAAGAAAACTAAAAAAGAAATAGATATTTCTGAGCACTCAAAGAAAAAACAGGTCTGTTAATTTAAAGCGAAAATTATATTGAACGATTTTAAATTAGCAGGCTTTTTGTATTATTATATAGTTAACATATAAAATAGAGTATTTCATTTCTCAATATTCATTATGCACAATAAATATGTTCATGGATATAATCATGAAGAAATTAATCGGCTGAGTGATCAGGCAAATACTTTAAGTGAACTGTTGCATCATGATACAATTTTTCCTGAAGGTTCAAAAGTGTTGGAAATCGGTTGTGGAGTGGGAGCGCAAACTGTTATTATTTGTAGGCAAAATCCTTCCATTGAACTCGTTTCTATTGATATTTCGAAACATTCAATTCGAATTGCTGAAAAGCGCTGTAAGGAGACAGGGATTAAGAATGTAAATTTCATACGGACCGATCTATACAATATGCCTTTTCTTCCTGAGAGTTTTGATTATGTGTTTGTATGTTTTGTGCTGGAACATTTAGCCGATCCTGGCAGAGCCCTGCAAATAATTAAAAAAATACTCAAACCGTATGGCAATTGCATATTAATTGAAGGTGATCATGGTTCAGCTTATTATCATCCAAAGAGCGATTACGCACAACAGACAATTGAATGCCTGATAAAGTTGCAGTCTCAAACAGGAGCTGATTCTTTAATTGGCCGGCGTCTTTATCCCTTGCTTAAAAAAAATGGATTTGTGAATATTTCAGTTTCTCCCAGAATGGTTTATGCTGATGAAAGCAGACCTGAAATGGTTGATGGATTCACTCTCAAAACATTTATTGCAATGGTCGAAGGAGTAAAAGACATGGCCATTCAGCAAGAAATTATTGATAAAGATGCCTGGATAAAGGGTATTAACGATTTACGCAAAACAGCCTTAACCGATGGTGTTTTTTGTTATACTTTTTTTAAAGCAATTGGCTGTAATAAGTAATACAATATTTTCCATTCGACGATAGTCTTATTTAAATAGGATTTTGATTAATCCTCCTCCAAATGAGTCCTTATTTTTGCTTTCTCACGGTGGGTTTTGAAAAGTCCCCGATTTTTTTCATATTTATATAGATTAATCTATACGGGATTTTCATGTCGAAGAATTTTTTACTGAGCCAATTATACTGTCTGGTTACAATCATTCTTTGCGGCTGTTTTGAAAAGAATAATGAAGATTTCAAAACACAAATGCTTATTGAATTAAATAAGCAAAGACTCAATGGTTGTTTCTGCGGTGAAGATTCTATGCCGCCGGTTCAGGAAATACTTTATGATGAAAGCCTTGAATCTGCAGCAAGAAGACATGTAATTGATATGACTGAAAATAATTTTTTTGACCATATCGGCTCCGATGGCAGCACTCCTCACAATAGAGCAACTGATGCAGGTTATACGGGCACGTATATTGGCGAGAATATTGCCCGTGGATTTATTACTGTTGAAGATGTGATGTCACGTTGGACAAGCAGTGTCGAACATTGTAAAACAATGATGGACCCACATTATCATTTTATGGGTGTAGCTTATGAGGATTATTACTGGGTTCAACTTTTTGGTAGTGATTGAAAAATCTATGTTTCGTTGATCATTGCAGTTAAATCATTAAACACTTAAATCGAATCAGAATATTTTACAGATTTAGTTTCACATATCAACATAGTTTAATATCTTGCGAAGTTTAGTCCGATGGCGCCTTATCTTACTATTGTCTGTTTCACTAGTAATAGAATTATTCATTAAATAAACGAATTATGCATAAGAAATTCATCGTTGCAGTCTGCTGTTTTTTTGTTTTTGGTTTTTCACTATACGGCATAGAGGATAGTGTCAGCATTGATACCATCAATAATTATCATGGTTGGGGATGGGATGTACTGGTAGTTAGCAATCATTATGTCACACTGGGTATTGTACCTGCAATTGGAGGAAGAGTATTGCAATATGACCTTGGAGTAGATACTTTTATGATAATTAACGATGATTTATTAGGGCAAATGTTTGATCTGGCAGTTAACATATACGGTCCCTGGAATGGAACCTGGGCATATGGAGGGTATAAAACATGGCCGGCACCCCAGAGTGAATGGCCCGGTAGCTGGCCTCCTCCGCCAATTCTGGATTGGGGAGAGTATGAATATGAGATCATTCACGCTTCAAAAGACTCTGTAACCTTATGGTTAAAAGGTCAAACAGAACAGTACCAGGCTCCGGACCTACGGTTCGATCGGTATATCACTGCCTATAGAAACAGTACACGGGTTAAAGTAGTAACCGTATTATTCAACGATAGTGATACAGAGAAGAACCAGAGTATTTGGGAAATAACCCAAACTATTGTTCAGCATGAGAATAAACACGATTATGCAAATTTCTCAGCCTATTTCCCTGCTGCTGAGGCTTCGGATATATGGGGTAGCGGGGGCCCTGATTATGAAGAGGTATTACCGGGCATTTACCGGGCTAAATATGTTAGTGTTGAAGGTAAAATATTTGCTTCCACTTCTGATGGATGGGTTTGTTTCGTTGACGAAAAAGACCAGCAGACATATGCCAAGGTTTTTAATATGGTAGAGGGGGCTGAATATGCCGATGATGGCGCTTCAGTCGAAATTTATACGAGTGGATCGAACAGGTATATGGAAGTAGAAGTACTTGGCCCTTATGAACCCATCGGCCCTGACGGAGATAGCATTGTTTTTGTCGAATACTGGTATGCTACACAAAATTCAGGACCTATTTATAGTACCAATCATGCCGGAACGGTTACACAAAAACTAGCTTATAGTCACCAAACCAAATCGATAAGCGGTGAATACGGAGCATTTAACGAAGGTGAATTGCGCGTAAAATACTATAACAGCGAGGGTGTCGAAACAGGAGATGGCCCAGTAGTAAGCGTAACTCCTAATACAATAGTTCAGCTATCTGAAGCTGTCACTCTGCCTGCATCAACTGAATCAATTGAGCTGCACGCATACGATGTCGATGGTTCTTTTATTGATTGTTTGGATAAGGTTGATATAGAAAATGACGATTCTTTTTTTGCTTACAAAGCTACCGAAACTCCGGTAATTGACGGATATGCTTCCGAAGCATTTTGGGGTGACACTATACCCTGGTATCCACTCGAATATGTTTGGTTACCCTATGATGATTATATAGCACCGGAAGACTTTACCGGCAGGTTTAAACTTAGCTGGACCGATGACAGGTTGTTACTGCTTGTTGAAATTGTCGATGATGTGCTTTATGATATTTACAGCAATCCCCTGGATAATTACTGGAATGATGATTGTGTTGAAGTATTTCTTGATGAGGACCATTCCGGAGGAAGTCATGGAAATAATTATAATGCCTTTGCCTATCATGTAAGCACTACATTTGATGTGGTGGATGGCGGAACAGGTACATCGGCATTATTTAATTCTCATATCGATGCTGCCTGGACTCAGGATGGAAATGTTTACACATGGGAGTTGTCTATTAAAGTTTTCGACGACACTTATGTGGATGAGTCGAGTACTCCGGTAACATTGACAAACGGAAAAGAAATGGGTTACTCATTGGCATATTGTGATAATGATGCCAGTACTTACCGGGAGAATTTTATTGGTTCCAAATATTTAGAGGAAAGTGTCAGCAACGATAGCTATCTCAATGCCAGTTTGTTTGGAACGCTGACACTTGTCGATCCCAATGCCGAACCTGTGGAACCACCAGAAATGGTAGCTCGAATAGAACATGAAAATATTACACTGTATCCCAATCCGGCATCTGAAACTCTGTATTACTGGTTTGATAATATCCCGAAAAGCGATTATTACCATATCGTCGATATAACCGGACAGATAGTAGGGACTGGATTGATTACCAAGAACATCAAAGGAGGAGTTATCGATTTAAACGGTTTGCATCAGGGAACTTACATCATTTATTTTCAGAATACAGACCATGTAATTTCAAAGCAGATAATTCTATTATAATAAAATATAAGACTGCACTTCAGGGAATACCAGTTTTTAAAAATATTTACTGGTATTCCAGCTAAATCAATTTTATCTTTGTGAGTGTTGAGTAAATTCAACCAATCCCTTCTAATTATATTCAATAAGTAATCTTTTTAAATTACATAACATGATGGCAAACGATTATATCCCTGATGAAAATCGCTATGAAAAAATGATCTATCGTCGTTGTGGCAGAAGTGGATTACGGCTTCCGCTGCTATCTTTGGGACTTTGGCATAATTTCGGCGATGTTGATGATTTCAAGAAGGCGACGGAAATAATTTATAAAGCTTTTGATCTCGGTATTAATCATTTCGATCTGGCAAATAATTACGGTCCGCCGGACGGCTCGGCTGAGAAAAATTTTGGTAAAATATTTAAAAAGGATTTTAAGGCCTACCGGGATGAGTTAATTATTTCAAGTAAAGCCGGTTATTACATGTGGCCGGGACCCTATGGTGAATGGGGCTCACGAAAGTATCTGATTGCCAGTTGCGATCAAAGTTTAAAGAGACTTGGGATTGAGTATGTGGATATCTTCTACTCGCATCGCCCCGATCCTGACACTCCACTTGAAGAGACCATGGCAGCAATTGATCAGCTTGTTAGACAAGGCAAAGCTCTTTATGCCGGCATTTCGAATTATAGTCCCGAACAAACTATGCGTGCATCGAAGATATTACAGGAACTAGGCACTCCCTGTGTAATTCATCAGCCCAAATATTCTATGTTTGAAAGAACTCCCGAACAGGGTTTGCTGGATGTATTAAGTTTGGAAGGCATAGGTTGTATTGTTTTTTCACCCTTGGCTCAGGGTCTCCTGACTGATCGGTATTTAAAGGGCATTCCTGATAACTCACGGGCAGCAAAGACATCATCGCCCTTTTTATCAAAAAAGGATATTACTCCGGAAATAATTGATAAAATAGAAAAACTGAATACCATTGCACTTGAAAGAGGTCAAAGTCTGGCACAGATGGCTATAGCCTGGCTTCTGAAAGATGAAAGGGTGACTTCTGTTTTAGTAGGCGCAAGTAGTCCAAAACAACTTACTGATAATATCGGGGCATTACAACAGCTCACATTTTCGCAGGATGAAATAGTATTAATTGATAGCATATTACAATCGTAACATGGACAAAATATATAATTGGGGAATACTCGGGCCGGGGAGCATTGCCCGAAAGTTTGCCAGCGATCTAAAAATTTTACCGCAGGCGAACCTGTATGCAATTGGTTCAAGGAGTAAGGAAAGGGCAAAAAGTTTTGCCGAAGAATTCGGAGCCACGAGGCATTATGGTTCCTATGAGGAACTCGCATCCGATCCGAAGGTGGATATAATTTATATTGCATCACCTCATGTACGGCATTACACCGATTCAATGTTATGTCTGAAAAATGGGAAATCTGTTCTTTGCGAAAAACCGGTTGCTATGAATGCCGGTCAATACAGGATTATGGTTGATACGGCCAGACAAAATGGTGTTTTTCTTATGGAAGCACTATGGACCCGCTTTATTCCTTCCTTTAAAAAATGTCTGGAACTTGTTTCTGAGGGGGAAATTGGAGACTTGAAGCTTATTGATTCGGATTTTTGTTTCAATGCTCCATACGACATTGAAGGGCGACTTTTCAATCCCTTACTTGGCGGAGGTTCGCTACTCGATATTGGACTCTATCCGGTTTTTTTAGCCCTGGAATTAGCAGGAAAGCCTTTAGAAATACAGGCTATGGCTAAATTTGATAAAACAGGAGTTGACAGCAGCTGTTCCATCATATTCTCGCATGAAAAGAATATACTTTCAGTGCTTTTTAGTTCGATTGTAACAAATAGCAGAATTGAATCGGTGATCCATGGCACCAAGGGGCAAATTCGCCTGAACAGACATTGGCATATTCCAACCACTCTCGATTTATTGCCTGATAACAAGGAAATCAAACATTTTACATTTGAAGAGACGGGTTTTGGATACCAGTATGAAGCTGATGAAGTAATGAAGTGTATCGATGAAGGTAAACTGGAATCGGATATATTTTCGTGGGAAAAGTCTTTACGTCTGATCACAACCCTCGATACAATACGCTCTTTAGCCGGTATAACTTATCCGGTTGAAATTGAAAGCGTATAAAAATTATTTCTTTTCATCAGGGCATAAAAATTCCAGAAACTTAAGCATAAGACTATTGTTTTCCTCAATATAGTTGTTGTATTGTCTCATTTCTGCTTCAGTCTGCACAAATTGATCCTGTTTTAGCTCATGACCTGCTATGGATAATAGGCTATTAATTCCTGCCTGGTTCATTTCCGGATGAAACTGGAGGGCTACAATCTGATCGTCTTTAATAAAGCCTTGATTAGGTATACAATCGGAAGAAGCCAGATGTACTGTTCCGGGAGGGAGGTCGAATGTATCACCATGCCAGTGAAAAGTGGTGATTTCGTCCGGAAGAAAATTCATTATGCGAATTGACTCCGGGGAAAACGTCACGGGGAACCAGCCAATCTCTTTACATGGTGAAGGATATACTTTACTGCCTAGTACATCAGCCAATATTTGTGCTCCAAAACAAATTCCCAGAACTTTTATGTTATTGTCGAGTGCTTCTGCAATGAATTTTTTTTCTTCCAAAAGCCATGCATATTCCGATTCCTGATAAACACTTGCTGTTCCTCCCATAATAATGAGCATATCAAATTTGGTTTCTTCAGGAAATGCCTGATTCAGATAAGTACGAGTATAATTTAAATCGTATTTTCTGTTGTGAATCCATTCTTCGATATATGCCAAACCTTCGAATGGCTCGTGCCTGATGCAATGAATTTTCATATAGATGCAAAAAAAAAGCAGGAGTAATTCCTGCTTAAATACCTTTTTAGGTTTAGGTCTGGTTTCAATACCAATTATTCTACTACTTCTTCAACAACTTCTTCAACAGGGGCAGCAGCAGTGTCAACTGTTTCGTCTACCATTTCAACTTCTTCGACTACTTCTTCAGTAGCTTCTTCAGCTGGCTGTGTAGTGCTTTTGCATGAAGATAATGCGATGAAACCAACTAATGCTAAGGCAATAAAAAGAAAGCTAAGTTTTTTCATGTTCTTTAATTTTATGTAGTTGTTAATACAGGTTAAAGGACAAAAATAATAATTATTTATTTATATCAAAGTTTAAAATACCTTTAAATACTAATAATTTCGATATGTTTATATCATTTTTTTCTCAGATTTAATTATTAACGGATAATTTTTTCTGTTTCATAATGTTATCTGGAAACATCTTTCGCTACTGAAAATACTTACCTTTGCGGTCAATCGACCCATATTGTGTTAATTATGAAATTAAAAATATCTTCTTCCCAAAAGAAACTTTATTTCCGAAGATTCATTCGTAAGAAATTTGCCGTTTTCTTTTCTCTTCATAAAGTAATCCATATCAGTAATTTAGTAGTTGCATATACTCTTATAGTATCACCATTAAAATTATTTTCACAGAGCGATACCGTTAGTAATACGGTAACCATTAATCTTGAGGAGGTTGAAGTTGTAGGTCAGATAAATCCTTTGCTCTCCGAAGAATTATCGCACAATATCGCAGTCACTTCGCTAACTGATATAGAGTGTGTACCTTCCCAAAGCCTCACAGATTTATTACGTTATGGAGGTAATGTTGATATCCGCCAGCGAGGAAAAAATGGTATTCAATCGGACATCAGCATTCGCGGAGGATCTTTTGATCATACTTTGATTTTATTGAATGGAGTTAATGTATCCGATCCGCAAACCGGTCATCTCAGCCTTAATCTTCCTGTTGAAAGAGATGCAATAAAAAGCATTGAAATACTAAACGGACCTGGAGCTCAAATACATGGAGCCAATGCTTTTTCAGGTGCAATAAATTTCATTACAGCTACTTCCGATACAAATAAACTTTTATTTTCTTCTTCGATGGGAGAATATGGTTATTTTTCAGGTTCTCTAACTCTTAATGTATATAATCAGAGAGTGAAGAGCTTTTTACATTTTAATAATGCATTTTCATCGGGTTATTATAAAAATACCGATTTCAGAAAACAAGGTATTTATTATAGGGGAGAAGTCGCAAGCAACGGGTGTTTGTACAATGTTCAAATGGGATATTCTGCCCGGGCATTTGGAGCAAATGGCTATTATACACCGCGTTTCCCCGATCAATTTGAGGAGAATGAAATGTATTTATTTTCCTTCGACTTTGAAACTGGGAAGAAGATAATCTTTAATGCCCGCACATATTGGCGGAGACACATCGACCGTTTTGAATTGTTCAGGGAAGGGGACAAGTGGTACCAGATTCAGGACAGTGTCACTATCTCTAATAATCCTGCTTATACGCAATTCGATACGATTCCCTGGTACAGGAACCATAATCATCATATTAATGATGTCTTTGGCGTTCAGCTGGCCCTTCATAAGAAAACACGTATAGGTATGAGCAGTTTGGTCTGGCATTTACGATCGGAGAATATTATCAGTACTAATATTGGATATGATAAGGGAATCGTAGTTCCGGTTGCTCGATACGAAGGTGTTTATTATACCCTGTCTGATAATCGTTCGAACTTTGATATGCAATTTGAACAGACAGCCAACCTTCATCCATTATACCTGACGGGAGCCGTATTGATAAACTGGAATTCATATTTACCTGATAAGTTAACTTTATTTCCGGGGATGGATTTCCGGTTTTACTTGCTTACGAATACCTATTTGTTTGGGAGTTATAATTATTCCCAGGGTCTGCCCACATTTACCGATCTTACCTACGAAGATCCTGATAATCTTGGTAATAATGAGCTAAAACCTTATTCTCAACATGCTTTCAACAGTGGCGTGCGGTATTTAAATGGTAAAACGAATTTCTCATTATCCTATTTTTATCAGCTCGGAAGAAATGTAATCGACTGGATTTGGTTTGAAGATATTTCCAGATTCAGTCCTATTAATATAAAAAACTATACAAGCAAGGGAGTTGAATTTACAGGAATATTCGATGTAGTGGATGTACTTTTTCTTAAAAATATGCTATCAAAAATCAGGATTAATTATACCTATATAGATATGCACAAAGAAATCCCCGGTAATGTAACAAAGTATTTTAATGTTCGTCATAAGGGTTCAGCTATGTTACAGAAGGAATTTCTGAAAATAATTACCATTGCATGCAACATAAGTTATACCGATAGGGAAGGCTATTACATACTGTATGATTTTGAAAACAACGAATATGTGAAACACAATTTCACACCGTACTGGCTTACCGATATACGTTTTAGCTGTCAATTAAAAGAATTCACATTATATGCTGAAGTAACAAATATCTTTGATATTGATTATATTGATGTAGGAAGCATTAATCAACCAGGGCGCTGGATTACCGGAGGAATCAACTATAGGCTTTCAGGATTCTGATAGAGTATATGATTGATCGTTAAGCCAGGGGCATTTATTCTATGTCCTCACACTTTTCCCTGTATATATCAAGTAAATCGTAACCGTATTTTTCAAAATAGCCTAATTGCATGGCACGAAACAGCGTATTGCAGCCTTTTTCATCATCACCCTGTTCCAGATAAATTAATCCTTTGATCTTGTATGCATTGGGCTCAAGAGGATCGATAGTCAACGAGTTATTTAAACTACTCATGGCCTTATCATAGTCCTTGATTTGTAGGTATAGGTTCGCCAGAAAATTATGAGCATTCACTTCTTTCGGATTTAAAACCGAATATTTCTCAAATGCCGAAATAGCCATGGGAAAATCATTTTTCTCATAGGCGATTTTACCTAACAATTCATAGGAGGGAGCATAATCGGGATTCTGTTCAATTGCTTTGTTCAGTAGCTGAATAGCCAGATCCGGTTTTTTTAAATACAGATAAGTTTCGGAAAAAGGGAGTATTACCTCCAGCGATGAATTATCAATAGCGTAGGCTTCATTGAAATCGCTGAGTGCGTCTATATAGCGATGAATTGCAAAGTAAGCATTTCCACGGTTCAGGAATGCATCGAAACGTAAATCATCGGTATTCGCATATTTCAACGTTTTACCAAAAAACAAAATGGCAGGACCATAACTCTCTGTAACAACACATACTTTCCCCCGCAGATAATACACTTCCGGTAAATTGGGCTTAAGATTTAATGTAGTATAACAATCCTTAATTGTATTGTCATAACTTCCCAGAAAGTATTGTACTTTGGCACGATGCAAAAAATACTTTGCTTGAGTAGAGTCGATTGCAATTGCCTTATTAATTATATGTAAGGATTGCTGATAGGCGCCTTTTTCAGAATATTCCAGACTTGACAAATAATGTTGTTCTGCTTCCTGCCCCCAACCTCTGTTAATAACTAAAAGAAAGACAATTGTGAGCAGAAAGTATGTTTTAAGTCTGAAAATAATCATTAAAAAATTAATTTAAAGCAAGAGGATAACTGTAAATCTGACCTCCCGAGTAAAGCTTGACAGTGTATTTTCCGGCTGGCAATTGGTGTAAGGAATATTTTTTACTTAATGCCATCTCTGTTAAACCTCTGTCCTCAAACACTACTTCGTCATCAATCATGAAAAAAATATTAACATTATTCGAATTCATATTGAAATAGCTTACAATAAGTGTTTTATCATCAGGCATAATAAAATTAGGCTTTGGTTCTTCACATTCCTTAATAATTTTAGCTATTGAATTAGCGACAGTGAATCGTTTTACAGTAGAATTATTTCCATCAGTGAGAACAACAGTATAATTTCCGTCGGGCATGTTTGCCAGATCAAACAACTGGAAATAGTTGTTTTCTCCACGAACTGATTTTGTGAAAAATATCTCACCAGGTGCATTGGTAATGGTCAAATCTACTGACCTCCTGCTTGTATTTATTACTCCAAGCCGTGCTGTATTTTGCGAAGTAATTGAAAAAAGCATACAGTTTTCAGGTGGAGTAGCTCCGGTTTGAATTAGCATAGATAGCAGTAAAACTATACAGCTAATCAGAGAATAGGTTTTCTTAGCCATAGGTGCAATTTTAGGGTTATAGGGGAAACAAATGTAATAAACAAGTTGTTACAAGTCAATACTTTGTATAAGAAATATGAATTTCTTTCTTTAAATCATTATTTTTTAGGGTTGATTATCTGGTCATTCTGATGAATACTTCCA
Organism: uncultured Bacteroidales bacterium; assembly: GCA_964592225.1. Lineage (GTDB taxonomy): Bacteria > Bacteroidota > Bacteroidia > Bacteroidales > UBA10428 > UBA10428. The sequence goes on along the minus strand of CAZQCO010000009.1, from coordinate 38,499 downwards.
GGGTCACCTGGTTGACTCAATAGATTCCCACAGGCTCTTTGCGGACCGGTCCCAGGAGAATTTTTTCTTTTGTTCAAAGCCTTTTTGGATCAGGTCAGCTCTCAATTTTTTATTCTCACTAATTGCCTGCATTGCCTTGCAAATGGAATCCATCGAGAAGGGATCGACATAGTAGACTGCATTGCCTCCCACTTCAGGCATCGAAGTAACATTGGAGGTTATTACAGGTACCCCGCAAGACATCGCTTCGAGGATGGGTATACCAAATCCTTCGAAAAGGGAAGCATAGACCAATGCCAGGCTGGAACCCATTACTTTTACAAGCTCATCTTCCGATAAACGGCCTGTAAACACAATATCGTTTTTGAAGGGTGAATTAGAATAGGCCAATCGCGTATCTTCTGCCTGATATTTGGTCGATCCTGCAATGAGTAACCGGGTTGATGCCGAAGTACTTTTCCGGTACTGGTTAAAAGCTTCGATTATTCGGGTCAGGTTTTTTCGTGGATGCACCAGACCGAGAAAAAGGAAATAGGTATGTCCCTGGGTATATTTTTCGCATGTTTCCTTTTTAATTATATCATCAACAGGTTTAAAGTCCTCATTCACTCCGTTATAAACAATATCTATTTTATCAGGATCGATCCCAAATTGCGAAGAGATATCCTTTGCTGAATACTCCGAAACAGTTGCAATGCGGTTTGCTCTTCTGATAAAGCGAGGAAAAAAATAGTTATAGTATACTCTGGATAAGGGCTGAACCCATTGTGGATCATGAAAAAAGTTGAGATCGTGAATTACAGCAATTGAAGGAACATTTGTACGCAAACTGAGCCAGCCGTCAGGTGAAAGAAATATATCCGGTTTGAATTTTTTCAGGACAGGAGGAATGCCCCAATCGAAAAAAAGGTACCATAACACGGGGTGACGTGCCTGGGGATGAGCAATAACGGGTGTAATATTTTCAGAGAAGATAAATTCCTTACTGTACTTGCGATCGAAAATGAAGATAAATTCATGCTCAGGATGCCACTGTGTAATGCGTCGCAGTGTTTCGCAGGCAAAGCGTCCTAAACCTTCCAGCTTCCCGGGTAACAATAAGCGTGTATTTACTGCAATTCGCATAGGTGTAATAATCAGGGAACGAAAATAACGAATAGTTCTAAAAAAGTTCTGAGTTCTGAGTTTAAAGTTCAACGACTAACTCCTGACTATTTTCAACTGAGCGCAGGTTGTTTTATGTGTAAATGCTTTGAACATTAAAGTTAATTTGTCTTTTTTATTCAATTATTTATTTTTACAACTCCTTATAATCCGGCTAAAATATAGAATATGGAAAACAGGAAATCATTCAGGTACTTCGATATACTCCTCGGCATTTTTGTAGCCATTTTACTGATCTCTAATGTTGCCTCTACAAAAATCCTCACGCTTTGGAAATTTACATTCGACGGAGGAACTATTCTGTTTCCTCTTAGCTATATTTTTGGCGATGTTCTCACGGAAGTATATGGTTATCAGCGTTCACGCAGGGTAATATGGACAGGCTTTTTCGGAGCGGCGCTTATGTCGCTGGTTTTATATGTAGTTCAAATACTTCCTGCTGCTGCCGACTGGCCCAACCAGGAAGCCTATGAAGCTCTGATAGGCTTTGTACCAAGAATAGTGCTTGGGAGCCTTGTGGCTTATTTTGCCGGTGAATTCTCCAACTCCTATATTCTCTCACGTCTGAAGATTAAAACCAAGGGTAAATTTCTTTGGATGCGTACTATTGGTTCCACACTGGTAGGTGAGGGGATCGATACCCTGATTTTTTGTTTAATCGCATTCTACGGACTTGTACCCAACAGTCTGCTGGTTGCGATTATTATTTCCAACTATATTTTTAAATGTGGGGTAGAAATATTATTTACACCCATAACCTATGTATTTGTAGGTTTTCTGAAGAAAAAAGAGCATGAGGATCACTACGACCGTGGAATTAGCTACAATCCGTTCACACTGAAGCTTTGACCTTGTCAGGGTGGGCAATTCTGCCCTGTCAGGGTAAAATGAATTAGAAAAACACAATAGCTATAACAGCTTCTAAAATAAAAAAGGGTGCGCTCAAAAGAGGCACCCTTT
>CAZQCO010000009.1:0-36275 GCA_964592225.1 uncultured Bacteroidales bacterium | reverse complement strand
ACCTCAATATCAATCGATTCCGATGTAAACTGGGCATCCTTGTCGTTGGCGGTTACCTTTAAGGTTGTATTTGCCGTGATATTATCCAGCACATATCTGAAGGTGTAGTTGATATCATCGGTTGTGGTTACATTCCCGCTGGCAAAATCGGTAATGGTAACCAGGGAAGTTTCGGTAGTGCCAACTGTTTTCGAAATTTGCACATTTTCAAGTTTTGCTTCGGCAACAATTGTCCCGGTAAGTGTAGCGGAAGTAACTCCTATACCCAAAACAACCGGACTGGCCTGATCGAAACTTACCGTAGGCGCCGGGTGAACGACATCCTCTGAACAGGAATTAAACATAAGTGCCATACTGATTAATCCAAGCCCTAAAAACAGATTCAATTTTTTCATAGTATTCAAATTAAATTAGACAATTTTTTTGGTTTATAATGATTTGACCTTTCGAACAACGATTTTAAACGTGGATTGTTTTATTAAAGTTACAAATATTTTGTACGGAATGCACTATTTATTAACAGGGAGTTTAAAAACATAATAATGTTGGAATTTTATAAGGAATCAAGCAAATATTAATTAGTATTCAGAAGTCAGTACTCAGAATCTTATATTTTTTTAGTAACTGATTTTCTATATGAAGATAGTATCTTACTAACTTCTTCTAATTTATTTGTTACAACTGCTGTATCGGAATATTTTAAATCCTGAATCAGAAGAAGGTAATACCTGACTTCTTCCAGTGAACCCTGGGCAATATTCATAAATCTCGACTTATCTTTAGTTGTTCTTCTTGTAAAACCTTCAGCGATATTGGCAGGAATTGAAACAGAGGCTCTGCGAATTTGAGAAATTAAATCATATTGTTCATGATTGGGCAGATTTTGAGTGAGTTTGTAAATTTCCAATACCAGTAGGTGCGCTTTTTGCCAGACAATTAAATCTTTGAAAGTCTTAGCTGGTTGATTCATAGTGTGTTTATTTCATTAATGCAATGACAACTATTTCGCTTATTTTTCTTCTGACTCCTGACTCCTGACTTCTGACTTCTGACTCCTGACTTCTGACTCCTGACTCCTGACTCCTGACTACTTAATCATCGCATCGTAAATAGCCTTTTGAATTTCCGTGCGTACATTCATTTCAGCAAGCTTATTATAGGAGGCATCGGGATAAACGCGGTTTGAAAGAAAGATATAAATTATTCCCGTGGAAGGATCGGTCCAAACCATGGTACCTGTAAAACCTGTATGGCCATAGCTCTCGGAAGATATTCCTTTAAATGTCGGTCCATTCTTAGTGGTATCGTTTTCCGGTTTATCAAAGCCTAATCCGCGACGGTTACCATTCCGGCATTCCACACAGGAGGTGTATTTTTTGATCAATTTTTTATCGAGGTATTCAACATGGCCATATGTACCGCCATTAAGCAGCATTTGCATATATTTTGCCAGATCGTTGGCATTGGAGAATAATCCGGCGTGCCCGGCAACTCCACCCAACATGGCTGCCCCAGGATCGTGCACATAACCGTGTACTATTTGTTTGCGGAAAACCAGATCGTTCTCAGTTGGAGCTATTTCTTCCCGACTAAATTTTTCAAGTGGTCTGTAGGTCAGCCGGGTTGCTCCCAGCGGAGCATAAAAGCAGGAATCGACAAAGTGGTCAAATTTTTGTTCCGTAATGCTCTCTATCATCTGATAAAAGAGGTAAAAGCCCAGGTCGCTATAAGCATATTCACCGGGTTTGGAGAGCTCTGATGTATAAATGGAATGATAGATACTATCGATAAGCACCGGATTCATATAGATATTATCGGCCACCTGTATGGTAAAATGTTCATCGGGTGTATGTGAATATATGTTTTCCTTATACCTTAAATGTTTATTGATGTATAAGTTTTTCCCGGCGTGAATAGGGTATTGTTTGGAATACCTGGAACTGGCAAATTTTTGCCAGGGATAAATGGGTTCAATAGTTGATTGATAGAAGGGGATCCATGATTTTAAGCCTGCCTGGTGGAGCAATATATCCTCGATCTGCATCTTTGCTTTATTGGTTGAATCAAGGGCTGGCAGGTAGGTTGAAAGTCGTTCGCGCAGTTTTATTTCATCATTTTCCTCCAGGAGCATAACAGAGGGGACAGTGGCAACAATCTTTGTCAGCGATGCCAAATCGTAGAGATCGGTGTTTATAACAGGCTGGTTGTGATGGTAGGTATGATAGCCATACGATTTTTGCAGGATTACCTTACCCTCTCTGGCAACAATTATCTGGCATCCGGGCATAGCCTCGTGCGAAATAGCATTCTGAACCAGGGAATCGATTTTAGTAAGTGCCAGCTCATTGAATCCGGCTTCAAGCGGTATTGTATATTTTAATCGTTGTATCGGATCAATCTCCAGCCCGTTTCCTGCCTTGTAGAGTTCATTGACAGAAACCGGAAGTCTTCCGCTTGCCGGAATAGCTCCAAACAACAGCTGAGCAGACAAGCTTTGTATCGTTGGCTGGTTTTCATAAGCAATAACAAGGGCATTATTTTTCTTAAGGTTTTTAAGTTTCCGAAGCAGGTACGGATTTGTAAACATGGTAGCAACCACAGGTTGAAAAGTCAGCAGACTATCGGTTATTTCGAGGAGCTTGTCTGAAACACCAAAATGAGTTGTTGCCCGCAGATCATCGCTATGGAGGCTGAGTATAATCAGGTTATAATAATCTAAAGTATCAAATATTTTTTTCACTGCCAGTGAATCATCACTATCTGTGATATGGAATTTGTCGATGGAGGTATAGAGTGAGAGTGTTTGTTGAAATTCATTTTCAGCTTCGCCTCCGACACTTACAGATGCTATATGCAGCGTTTCAAGATTTTTGATGGGGAGCAGCCCGTTTGTATTATTCAATACTGTCAGGGATTTTTCTATCAGTCTGCGACGTACCAGCTCAAAATACGGGCTATTGAGTGAGTCGAGCAGTGCATTGTCACTCATAACTTTATTTTGTGCATTGGGTAGTACCGACCATGCTTTTGCCTGTAATATCCTTCTGCACCTATCGTTAAGTTCATCTGCCAGTTGAAGACTATCATGGACCATTAGAGCAAGTTGTTGTATGGTCAAATCAATTTCTTCCGGCATTAGCAGCATATCGTTACCTGCAAGTACTGCTTTTATATTGGCTTCCTGGGGTTGGTACAATTCCGTAACTCCCCTCATTGTCATGGCATCGGTGAATACCAGTCCCTTGAATTTTAATTCATCTTTTAGGAGTGACTGAATGATGAGCGGTGATAATGTTGAAGGTAAATTAGTGGTAGTATCGAGTTCGGGAATGTTTAAATGAGCTGTCATAACACCTCCGATACCACTTTCAATAAGCGCTTTGAATGGAAACAGCTCAATACTGTCGAGCCGGCTGGCCCGGTGAAGCAGCAATGGAAGCTCAAGATGCGAATCCTGATCCGTATCGCCATGACCGGGAAAATGTTTGGCGACTGCTATAATTCCTTCATCCTGTAAACCCTGCATATATAGTATACCTTTACGTGCCACATTTTCGCGGTTTTCTCCGAAGGAACGGCTGTTTATAACAGGATTATCGGGATTATTGTTGACATCGATAACAGGTGCGAAATTAATGTGGATACCCAGCAACTTCAACTGTTTTCCGATATCGCGCCCCATCTGGTACAGTATTTCATTATCATCGATAGCCCCAAGCATCATCTGACGGGGATAAATTATAGTATTATCCAGCCGCATGGAGGGTCCCCATTCACCGTCGATGGCGATAAGAAGAGGAACTTTGGAGATAGATTGATAATATCGGGCAAGTTTGGCGACTTCTTCAGGAGCTCCCTGAAAAAAAATGAGTCCCCCGACGTTCTGCTTTTTAATAAGTTCAGTTACTCTTCTGATATCATTCTTGCCTCTTTCCGGATAGGCGGATACCATGAATAACTGGCCGAGTTTTTCCTCAGGAGATAGTGCCTGAAGCACTGAGTCTACCCAGTTATCGTTTGTTTTAAGAAAGGGGGGAGGGGAGGTTTTAAATTTAAATTCCTGCTCGCTCACCGACCGGCTATCAATGGAAAACTGGAAAAATATTCCCGTAATAAATGCGAATGTGAGTATAATTAGTACTTTATGAAAATTCTTCCTCATTGATATAAACCTTCCATGCGATATCATGTCCAATAATCTTTCATACCGAAATTAGTGCCTCCGGGTTTCAAAACCGGGCAAGAAAATAAGGAATTATTAACAGTGTGTTACGTGGCGGGTAATCTTTTCGTATTATGTAGGTGGTGAGAAAGGGCTACGCATTCGAATACCAATGCGGATAACACCGGTAGGACAGGGGGTCAGCCGGGCAGACTTTCATTCTTCGTCAACCGAAGCTTTATTCGATCACCATAATATAATAATGAAGGTGATAGCGAAAGTTGATCCACCGTGCTCCTTCTTCGTAGTAAAACTACGAAGGAGAAGCCACTTTGCAGCCAACCGGGCTAAGCCGATGGCTTGCATTTATTTTATGTATTATACTGCATCTTGCCACAATCAGCTCATATATTTCATATTATACTGCCAATGTGATTCTTTTTGCGTTACCTGGATAATATGCTTATTTTTAAATTTTATACTTCTATTGGCAGTAGAATATATTATGCGTTTATTCACCTAATTAACAATCTTAAAGACTGGGAACTAAAAATTAAAAAAAATGAAAACAAACCGTCATTTAGTTTCAATATTAGTTTTACTAATGTGTTTTAGTGCTCTTTTTGCTCAACCTCCCGCATGGAAGCTGTTGGGTACCAAAGTAGTGAAATTCAGCACAGAAATGGATGTCATTCTTGTTGGAGCCGATGAGGGCGTATTTAAAAATATAAAACTAACTGTCCATAAATCAGGAATCCATTTCAAAGATATGAAGGTCTATTTTGCCAATGGTGATGTATTCGATGTTCAAATAAGAAATGTTATTCCTGCTGGAGGTGAAACCAGAGCAATTGATTTGCCAGGGAATAATAGAGTTGTCACAAAAGTTGTATTTTGGTATGAGTCCACTAAGGCTAACCCCAGGCTTGCCACAGTAAGATTGTATGGTGGAAAATAAATTCTGAGTACTCTGATCGTTCTATCAGGGTAGGATGTTTAATCTTTAAATGTTTTTTACGCATATCATGCCAGTGCAACCGGCCAAAAACGCGTTTGCGTTTTCGGTTGGACTAAGTTGGTAAATTGAATATTGTTTAACTAAAGGGTATGTTCGGCGAAGTTTTGGAGGCTGCATTCCACCGATAATATCAAATTCGTCCTTTAAAAGCAATTAGGCATAACGGTTTTGTTGTATGATGTCGTAGGCGCCTGCCTGCCTTGCCTGCGGCCGGTAAACCGGCCAGGCAGGTTGCATCACACTGAGTTTTGTTTGCAAAATATAATAAAGCCGGTGTTCTGATCTTTGTATCCAGATAGTGCGCCTTTATAGGATACATGAATTAACTACCAACATTACAGTCCTACGGACTTTGGTCCAGATAAAAAACTTTCCGACTAAAAAGGTCGGATTTTGTACGTTGGAATTTGGGGCAAGATCCTGAATAAGATCAATACATTTTTGCTTTGGACGGGTCCCCTAAGTTAAGCGCAGTTAAATTTTTGATTTATTGTTTATAATAATGTAGTGTTTTAGGTTCCTCATTGCGATACATTTTTTCTATATCGAACGCATTAAAAGGAACTTCATTTTTAATCAATTCAGGTACATTATAAGATTTTAACTGGAAATCATAATACTCCGGGTCTTTTTGCGGCAAGACGAACGGTTTATGGGCTTGCCCGTTTTTATCGATATAGGAGAAATAAATTTTACTATATAAGCCATTGTCTCTCTTACTGGCAAAGGCTAACCAATGGCTGTTGGTTGACCAGCTGTGGTACGAATTCGCATAGTTGGCATTGTTGTTTAGTTCAGGTAAAGTATCTATTCCGCCTGTTGCAAAATTGTACAAATAAATCTTTGCATCGTTGTGCCATAAGGCGAAAGTCCCGTAGCTAAAACAGCAATAAGCAAGGTATTTCCCGTCAGGTGAGGCTTTTAATTCAGTTACAGTTTTATGCATTGCCGGACCATTAAAAAGTGTATCTGCTTTCTTGCCAAACGTACCGGTAATTTCATCAAAATCAATGGAACAGAGGCTATATTGTAATTTGTCGTATTCATCAGGTAAAGTAACTTTTGGGGCCGAACAATAAAATAACTTGGTTCCGTCGGCTGAAAATTCAGGGAAAGTTTCAAATACATCCTTTTGCATCAATAAATTACTTGTCAAAACCTCATTTTTTTGAAGGTCTAAGACCACTACATCTGAAATGGTGTCGTAAACAAAAGCCCTTTTATCATGAATACTATGGGTAGAAGGTATTACTGCATTTGTCGAGAATGCAATATAATTGCCCGAAGGATGCCAGTTCCCATAAATCAGGCTAGCGTATGCATCTTTTAATTTGGTATTGAGGCTGTACCATTTTTCTTTGTCGGCAATAACGGTCATACCTTTTTTACCCCGGATATGAAAAAAAGATTGTGAAGGCTTGTGTTTATTGGGAATATGACAATTCATACAACTATAATCAACAAGATTATTGTCGGCAATAAGGGTTTCATTAAAGTTTGTAACATTTCGTTGAGCGATAGCTACTTTATTCCAGACCTCATATCCCGGTTCAATCAAACGATAGGTAAGAAATGAATCGATGGGCTCTGCCTCTACCTTCCAGAAAAAGGGTTTATAGGTTGTCCGGCTATTATGGGTATATGAACTTACGGCAATCCAAATAGTATCTCCTATGTTCTTTTGCAATAAATTCCTGAATTTCTTTTTTGGGAAGAATATTTTCCTCTTTCCCTTGACAACAAGACTACCCTTTTTCGATTTTAATTCCACCTGCATTCTTTCACTTGTTGTCGAAAAGTTCAAAGGTGCTATATTATATGGGATACAAATGTTTTCATAGTCGGGGACAATTCGGGGATACTCATCTGAATAAGTCACCTTTTTAATTTCAGAATTGCATGACACAAACAAAGCATGCAACAATATCAGGTATGTTATCTTTTTAATAATCATTTGATGTGTATAGTTAGAAATATCATAATCAATTTCATTTGGGTAAAACGGCGAAACTCAGGTAGAACCAATACGTACTTCCAAAATTTTGAATTAAAGCATTTGCGTCACCATGGCTTTGGTAATATCTTTCCTGAAACAGCCTTGATTGCCGCATGGCTTTGTCAGAAAACAGATAGTTCTTAAAACTCTTATCATCTTTATGTGTGCCAAAATAAACAATAAGAGCTTCCTGGTACAATTTGGGCAGATAAAGACCTGTATATTTGTATCTGTAGGTAGTTAACACTTTATAAAAACTATCAATATCTTTGTATAACAAACATATGTTTAACAGGTAATTCAATGCTGCCTGATTATCAGGATGATCATCTAACAAGTTATACAGCGAATTAATAAAAGAATTAGGATTGGATTTTATATGGTCTGTAACCGGCATTTGTGCTCTTTTACTGGCTACCCAGGGCGTTTTATTGCATAATTCATCATTAAAGAGATATTTTTCCATTTTATGTGCCCATCGCCTGTAGAACAAAGTTTGATTAAGCATCTTTATATATTTCCCTGCAGCGGCATACTCACCGTTAATGATATTAGTCTCTACCATCCGGCGAATCATCCTGGAACTTTCACATTTAGGTGAAAAGGTATTCGCCATCAATACATAATGTTGTGAAGCATTTATATCGCCGATAAAATAATATACTTCATTTCCAAAGAGAAGGTTAAGATAATTTGTTTCTTCGTTTTCGTTAATAGGGATAAACATTCCATCTAGACCTATCTGATTAAAGGATAAAAGATTTTCGGGTAGTTTGTTAATAGCTGCCGATGCCAGGTTATAATAATAAATAACATAACGGGTTTTTATTGGGGCTTTCCGGGCGAATGCAATGGTTTTTTCAGGATGGTTGAAATACCATTCGCAATCGAGCGAGAATAATGATTCAAATATAAAATTAGGTATTGGCATTGACAGCTCTGTGATTGGATATTTATAAGCCTGGCTGGTAGTCAGGTAATAAAGGGTACGCATCGAAAACGGGATAATTAAAACTATCATTATGAGTATAAAACGGTAGGCCCATTCCAGCCAGCCTTTGATTTGTTTTATTTTATGCTCATATAGCAAGACAACCAGAAGAAACAAATAAACAGCAAAACCGGTAGCCATGTATAATACAGGTATAAGGATTACCCCTCCGATAATTCTATATGTTAAACTTTTTAGCGAAGTGTAAAAACGAAATGCAGCCAAAGCAATTATTAATGAAATAGTCGCTGCAAGTGGATACACAATAGTGAAGTGAAGTCCGGTTACTAAAGCTGTTACCAATAGGGACAGAAGGTAAGAATACTTCCACGAAAAAATCCGGGAAAAACCCCGATCGATCAAATACCATAACAACAAAAGACAACCAGTAATGATAATAGCTCCGCCGGCTTTAAGAAAATAAAACTGGGTAAGGAAATCACCAATCAGGCACGATAATGATGCCGGCTTATGAAAATATCCCGCAATGTAGTCCCCGCTTACCCTGAAAAACTGCATTTGTTCGATATAATATGAATGATAGTTGTAGAAAAATGCAAAAAAGATAAAACATCCCCCAAAATAGAGGGTTGTCAATATTTTCCTGAAACCTGAATTGAATACCGGATATTTATTCATCTTTATTTTATGTTCCTATGTGTAAACAATGTATGTACAGTAAGAATGGTTAGCGTTCATTAAAAATATATATATAGTATACCCTTAAAAATGCATATCTCAAATTGTTGTATATTTTGTCAATTACAATATGTTGGGACTTATTGTAAATTACATATAAAGATAAGATTTAGATAGCATTTGCTATTTTTGACTTACAAGATAGAAAAAAATTGAAGCATAATTGATATTGAAAGGCAGTGCTTCATTGACAACAATTCATTTGCAACATTTTATATACTACTTACAAACCTGTCAATGAAACACAAATTTATTTGTTTTTTTTTGCGCTAGACAAAAAACCCTGAGAGCATAGTTGGATTAGCATTTACTCACAATTTTAATTATTTGGAATGGTGTTTCTCGTAAAAACGGGGCAGGCAGTGAGGGCTACGCCGTTGTAAAGTCTTTGACAAGTCTTTGGATGTGCTTTTGTCTCATAGCGCTTCGCAATGTGATTACAAATAGTGTGGGCAATCTAGCTTCTTAATAGTATACCTGATGCTTCTTATAGCTGCGGATTATATTCTAAGCCTATTTTGGTGACAGTGTAAAACTCACTCATATAATCACCTATATTGATGATTACAGCATTCTTTCCGCCACATTCTAGGTTATCTAATTTACAGTTAAATGCATTTGTATTTATTCATAAGTGTGAATTATGTAACTAATACACAGAATTATGTAATGGTTTCTTTGATTAATAGGATAACCTTTGTAAGGTGAAATATTATTTACCAATGTATCGCCAGTTGCGACAACAAAATCTAAAATCATGAACAAAACTTAACTAAAAGGAAACTGGAATGAGCAGAAAGGTAAACTCAAACAGAAATTTGTATTCCTTACAGAAATTAAATAATAAACAAAAAAAAATGAAAACAATCAGATTTAATGTCAAGGCAAAAAAAATCTTTTTAGGTTTTTTAACAGTAATGATAATGCTACCATTCTCTTTACAAGCCCAAAAAATACCTTTCTTAAAATCATCCGTTACTCCGGCAGCGGAGGGTTATGTAAAAGTAACGACTGACCATAATGACAATTATGTCATTAAAATTCGCATTTCGAATTTGGCTGAAATAGATAGATTGGATCCAGCTATGAAAACCTATGTAGTATGGTTGGTTACAGACAGAGAAATATCTGAAAATATAGGGCGAATAAATAGTTCAAATAATTTAAATGTTTCTTTTGAGGCAGTATCGTCATATCAACCAATCAAAATTTTTATTACTGCCGAAGTGAATGAAAGTGCTCAGGCACCAAGCGAGTTGATAGTTTTAACAACAGACAGTTTTTGGGAATAATCATTGGGTGCAGTCAGGTTTTATACCTGATTATGTATGAGTAAAAACAGATCTTCCCGCAAAAAGGGGTTGAGCATGTGGCTGGTGTGTTTTGCGGGATGTGCTGTTTTGTGCCGTGGAGTTTCTTTATCTTTTTGCGGGAGGAAGAAAAAACAAAATAAATACATTAGTATGAATGTACTGTTAAATAATCTATTACATTAACTTTTAATTAATCCCTTAAATTTATAAAAATGGAAATAGTTGTAATAATTATCATTGGAGCAATAGCCGGCTGGTTGGGCAGCATGATTTACCAAGGCAGTGGCCTGGGTATCATTGGAAATATTGTAGTTGGAATTATTGGAAGTTTTGTTGGATACTGGCTTTTAGGAAAACTTGGTATTAATCTTGGTTCTGGATGGATTGGAATCATACTTACAGGTGCTATCGGGGCAATAATTATTTTGTTCCTATTTAATTTGATATTTAAGAAACGATAGGCATTATCTATTTGAAGCCAATTTTGAAGTACAAAGTAAGGTAAGAATAAGGTTTTCAATGAACCATGAAATAATAACTACAGCTGACTTTCCTGCTGCATAATGCCATTGGCGCCTGCCTGCCATGCCTGCGGCAGGTGAACCGGCTTTGCTTCTCCTTCGTAGTTTTACTTCGGAGAAGGAGTTCCGCTGAAGCTATGCGAAAGCGATGCAGGCAGGCGTTTGTATCCACCCTTTAGTATTGCATTGTATTGTGTGTTGTGCCTAGTATTTATTTTTCTTTATGTCCTTTTTATAATTCTTTAAAAATTTCCCAAATTCTTTATCTTTCTTTCGTCTCTCTGCAACTGTCGATTCAAAATGGGCTTTCTCTCTTTCCATTTTCAGGTAATTTTCGTAGGAAGCTTTATCTATTTCTCCTTTTTCAACGGCCTCAAGAACTGAACAACCTGTCTCATTCGTGTGAGTGCAATCTTTGTATTTACAATTTTGAGAAAGACATACAATCCTATCGAATGTGATTTCCAATCCGCTTGTTGAATCGGTAATACCAACTTCTCTCATCCCCGGATTGTCAACTAATATTCCGCCATTTTCCAGCACAATTAATTCCCTGTGACTTGTAACGTGCCTCCCTTTGTTTGTACTATCGCTAATTGCATCTGTTTTCATTATAGTCCTGCCCGAGAGATTATTCAACAAAGTAGATTTTCCAACACCTGAAGAACCAAGCATACAATATGTTTTTCCTTTTTCAATAGTCATTTTTATTGTGTCGTATCCATCCTGTGACTCGTTACTTATTGCAAGAACCGGAATATTTTTAATACGGACTTTTATATTTTCCAATATCTCAGAAATCTGATGCTCATTTATTAAATCAATCTTACTAAGTACGATTATGGGGCTAACCTTTGATGAATTACAGATGGTCAGATATCTTTCAAGTCTGTTGATATTAAAATCCCTGTCAACAGCTTGCACCAGGAAAGCATAATCAATATTTGCTGCTATTATCTGAATCTCTCCAAATTGGCTAACTGCCTGCCTTTTAATAATTGAGAATCTGGGAAGTATTTTATGAATTATAGCAAAATCGGATTCATAAGTTGTAAGGGCAACCCAATCACCTACTGCCGGAAAATCTTCACGACTTTTTGCAGTAAAACGCATATTACCGGTTATCTCAGCTTCAAATTCACCTTTAGTTGTCCTGATACTGTATCGTTCCTTATGCTCTGCAACTACCCTGCCTATCTCAAAGCTATTGAGATTATTGTCTATCCTGAATTTCTCAAGTTGATTATTATATCCAAGGTCTTCTAAATTCATTACATGTTCTTTTGTACAGGGTGTCTTTACGTATTAAGCACAACGTTTCCGCAATAAGAGATCGTTGGCGATGCATCGCTTTTAGTTTTGATTGCAAGGTATAAATTTGCAGCCTGATTTTTTTTGTTAAAAACCTTGTTTTAGCTTAGACGAGTGTTGTGTTTAGTTATTTCTATCCTCAAAATCTTCAGTCTTTTTGATTTTACTTCTTCTTATAATCAGGAAAATCAATATAACAATACAAATACCTATGAGAATTCCATAAGCACTTACTATGAATTTTCCTATCAAATTCATCTCAGGAGATTTTTATAGCAGTGCCGTATGCAAGTATCTCAGAAGCGCCTTGCATTATCATCGACGTTGTAAACCTGACATTTACAATTGCATCTGCTCCAAGTCTTTGAGCATCATCAATCATTCTTTGGAGGGCCTGTTCTCTGGATTGTGCCTGTAATTTTGTATATTCCTCAATTTCTCCTCCAACAATATTTTTAAGTCCGGCGAAGATGTCTCTGCCAATACTTCTGGCCCGCACAGTACTTCCTCTTGCAATTCCCAGAATTTCAATAATTTCTTTATTCGGAATTTTGTCTGTAGTTGAAATAGTCATAATTCAAATTTTTAGTTAAACAATCTGTATCTGGTCAAGATCTCAAATGTAATCTAAAATAAAACACAATGTTTCTGCAATAAGATGTCGTTGTCGTCTGCCTTGCCAGCGTGAAGGCTAACATTTAATTATGACGTAGACGCAACTTGTTCCGCAACAGGCGGGAGACTATGCCTAGCTGAGGCAAATAAATTAAAAACCGAATAATGAATACCGATCAACGAACGATAATTTTTAAATGTACTAATTACTTCTCAACTCTAATATTCCTGTCCAGGCAACTTTGCTCCGCTAAAGCTATGCAGGCAGGCTTAGCTTTAATTATGATTTAGACTCAGTTTTCATCGAGCAGAGGGTGGATTCTTTAATTACCAGGTTCACTCAGGCTAATAAACCAATAATTTGGTTGTATAGTTCAGTCTGTTGCTTTTCACATTTACAAAATAAATTCCACTCTTCAGGTTGGAAACCTGAAGCAGATCATTATTAATGTTTTCCTGAGAAAAAATAATTATACCTGAAGCATCATAGATCTTCACGCTCGCATGTACGACAGATTTATCAAGTTTAACAGATACGTTCCCTGAGCTGGGATTTGGATAAACACTAAGGTTTACAGGTCTTAATGAGGCTTCTGTTACATCAGAAGTATTATTCACAACCACATCTAATTCTGTAAATTCAAAGCTTCCACTATTCTGATATCCCTCTACAACAAAGGATACTTCATACATATCACCCATATCCATTCCCAGGGCCTCCCATTTATTAAAATGTTCGGAAATATTTATTGTTCCACTGTTTCGTACAGTACTTCGAATACTAAAATATTGCTGAAAAGTAGCATTGCCAACAATGGAAGGTTGATTCACTCTTGTGTTTTCATAGATATCATAAGTACTCCCGTTCACGCTTAAAGAACCTTGTGAAGTAGCACCACCAGCCATAGACGGTATCCAGTTGCGCCAGTCTTCAATGATGTAATACTCTACTAATGGATCAACCGTCCATCCATACACTGATAAATACGAATTTCCGGATGCTGTTGATGGATTGTAGTTGCAATTGTAGGTGGCAGAAAATGTACCTATTTCCTGGTGTTCCTGCGTTTGATTATAACCTAAACCACGGCGCGCCAGGTAATTCTCCACACCATCCCATTCACCGCTAAACAGGGCACCACTCCCAAGAGTCATGCATGCAGTTCCTTGTGAGTTCTGATTCCATAATTCATACCTATAACCATCTTGCACACCAGCTATCCAACTGGTACCGGGTTCTGTACAAAATGTCTGTGATTTTAAATTTTGAATACCAAGAGTTAAAAAAATCAGGATTAAGTATAATGTTAGTTCCGCTTGACAAAAATTTGTCTTTTTCATAATCGTGTATATTTCTAATTTATTGTTTTAAATGATAACCGAACTCATCTAAGTTAGGTTTTAGGCGCGAAGAACTGCAGGTACGGTTCGCCAATATCAGTAGACTGGAAATTCTGAGCCACTTTCTTATCAGACTGTTAAAATTTTTATTAAAAGTACAAACTTTAAAACAACTACTGACCTCCAGCTTACTTATTGTCTGTTATACACAGATGTTATTTTCTTATAATGACAGATTGCATAAAAAATGGAAATATTATCTTAATTCTATAATTTTTTATTCCTGAATTATTAAGCATGGTTTTAATTTCATTTTGCCTATAAGATGCTCTAATTGAATCAAAGAAACCATTTTTATCTTTAAAATAATAAAGCCATATAACTCTTTTTAAATCATGTATATATAAGATTCCATTTTCTTTCAATAATGAGTACAAATTTTTTATAGCAAGTTGAGCGTCATTCCAATGATGCATCGTAAATGTTGAGTAAATCAAATCATATTTGTCTATATTGTTTAAGGAGTTTATATCACAGGCATCTCCAATTTTATATTTTATTCTTGCTTTTAGATCTTCAGCTAAATCTTGTTGCGCAAGTTTAATCATCTCGGATGATATATCATTTGCTGTTATTTCTACATTTGGATGTTTTCTTGCAACAATCTGTGTCAAAATTCCTGGTCCACAACCAATTTCTAAATAATTACCCTTAATATTCAACTTTTTTATGGAGGATAAAAAATTACTATATCTTGCTTTTGAAGCGTTTTTTGCATCATTCAAATATTTATTTGCATTGTTAATGTCAAAAAAATATTCTTGGTGATTTTCTACAATTCTTTTCATAGTTATTTATGTTATTTCACCGGTCATTAACATTTGTGAATAAATCTTTTGTAACACCCATAGATTACTTGTATTTATTGCTGATATCCCCCTGTATGAGGTGAGATTACAGCAGGTTTCTATTGCTGATATCACTTTTTGTAATATAGTAAATTCAATATACAAACCTGAGTGTTTACTATATGGCAAATTACAATTTTCTATAACTAAAAACAAAACCTCTCTTTCGAGAGGTTTCGTTTAAAACCGGCTAAAGTATAGCGGTCCATAATGGTCCGTGCCCTTTGGCAGCCTTCGTAAAACTCCGGGTTGCTTTAGCGGTATATCAATTCCACCAGGCTCCCCGTTGCTGGTACAGGGAAATAAAACGTTCCATACTGCGGTCGCCGGAGGGTTCCACATCCGATGGAAAATAACAGGCCGGCAGTTCGCCCAGCCGACGGTGGTATTGAATGCACTCACAGCAAACTCCTTTTCTGCTGCAGGAGAAAGTGCAGGAACAAAAATTTCGGTTCGAGTCTTTTTTACAATCCATAAGATCCAGGCAATTATTTAAAGGGAAAGGTCGTGAATAACATGCTCCGGTAAGGCGGCTTTATTCAGCATGATGGAAATGGTCTTGTATTGGAAGTAAGATTTGGAAACAAAAATGTATCCGTGATAAGGATTATCTTCACCCCAGGAGTTTTTCACATAATAATAAAACCGTCCGTTTTTATCCTGCGCCAGTCCTATGATGTGCATGCCATGATCATCGGTAGTGGAATAATTGTCAAAAGCTTCCTGCCGTAACTCGGGGGTTACCAATACTTCTTCCATCGGATTGTTCATATTGAAAATAATATCATCTCTTTCCGATTCCGGTTTTTTCATCCATTTATTCCTTTCCTTTTCCGAAGTGGGTGCATACACAACCTTGGGTACGATAGCAAGCCCATTTTTAAAACTATATCCCTCTTCTGAAATATCGGTAGCCCAGGCAACAGAATACCCTTCATAAATGGCAGAATCGACTATTTCTTCCAGCACATCGAGGGGAACATTGTAGCTTTTGGCCCACGACCAGTTGTCAGGGATCTCAAGAATTATTGATTCGTAATAGGGTTGATACATAAAACTCGTGATCATAACATAATCGGAGGGATTAATTTCCAGCGATTCAGCAAAGCTGAAAGGTGTATAGCTTGTGCCATTGTACTCAAAATTTTCGGGCATTTCGCCCAGGTAGGAATCGAGCACCTTGTCGAAACCTTCTTTCCATACGGTACTTAACTCCTTATCGGGGTTAGCAACAATAGCATCGACATATTTGCACAGTACACGATCCATCTCTCCATGCACATGGAGTTCGGTATTTACCTTTAAGCCTGTATATACTTCTTCGGGGACAATACCAAAATAATCGATGACATCGGTTACATCATTGGCTTCGCCCCCGGGAGCAAAATTAGTTTTCCCATGCATACGTATATACCTGGAAGCCTTCCTCTCGTAATTATACCTTACTATGAACATCTCCGAAAGATCATATTCGCCTTTACCCATGCGCAACAATTCCGATTCAAGTAAGGATAACGCGCTAAAGCTCCAGCAGGTACTGGTTTTAAACTGATTTCTTACAGGTGTGGCGGGTATCTCGGTAAGTATCCGGACTTTTTCGCCGGTGCTTTTATTTTCAATGAAGGTCTCAATGTCTTTATCTCCTGCCGATATACTAAAAGAACTTAGTATAATGCAGAACAACAAAAAAAATACTTTCATCTGGTTAAGGTTAAATGGCCATTCATTTTATGAGTTTACAAAGAAAAACAATAATGTAAAAAAATCAGCGATAATGTTAAATTTTTTATCAGAGAGTTTTGAATGTAAGTCATCTAACTATTTTTTTACGTTAATGATAATCGTCAACTATTTTGCCTGGGAGCTTTATAAAATTTCATTTTTAATTCACAATCTTTAATTCCGTTCGGCGGTTGTTGGCACGTCCTGTTTCCGTATCGTTCGTATCGATGGGTTTTGACTGACCATAACCTTTGAAGGAAAGCCGTTCCGTTGAGATCCCTTTCCCGATAAGGTACTGCACCACTGATTTGGCCCTGTTTTCCGACAGGGTCTGGTTGTATGCAGCCGTTCCGGTAGTATCGGTATGACCGCTGATCTCAATATGAATGGAAGGATTACTTTGCATAAAAACCACGATCTTGTCTAGTTCATATTTCGATTCTGTTTTTAAGGCGTAGGAATCGGTCTCATAGAAAATATTCCTGAGGACTATACTTTCCCCGGTTTCAATGGGTTTTAAAGGAACGTCTTTCAGGAAGGGTTTATCAACATGATAAATACCAATGAGGGCGAAATTGTCGGAATAAAAAAGATAGCCCGGACGGGTAACATTCAGCATATAATCGCAATCAGTAGGGATACAAAGCAGAAATTCACCGGAGCGCTCATCCGATTCCGATTGACTTATCAGACTACCGTCGCTCAGGTTATACAATTGGAACCTGGCTTTTAGCCTCTTCCTGGTTTTTTCATCAAAAACCTGTCCCTTCAAATAGGAGACTTCATTGGGCCGGGCTTCTTCATACAATTCAAATTGAAAAATGTCTTTTCCATTATCCTTTAGTATATCCGAGGCATAATAGGCAATATTACCTTCTGCATTTACGATCAATCCTACTTCATCGCCCGAAGTATTAATAGGGTAGCCCAGGTTTTGTATCTGATTAAAGTGTCCCGTATTGTCACGTTTAGCCATAAAAAGATCGAAACCTCCCATACCGGTATGATAATCGGAGGAAAAATACAGGGTGTTATTATCATGATGAATGAATGGAGACATTTCATCGCCCGGAGTATTAATTGAATCACCCAGATTTATCGGAGACTGCCAGGTACCATCATCATTCCTCTGACTCCGCCACAGGTCCAGGCCGCCTTTACCACCGGGTCTGTCACTGGCAAAGTACAGGGTCCTTCCGTCAGCACTCAGGCTGGGTTGTGTTTCTTTATAGACGGTATTTATGGGAGAACCCATATTTTTTGGTTGCGTCCATTCTTCTCCTTCCTTCTCTGCATAATAGATATCGCAACGACCGATTACTCCTCTTCTGTTACACACCGTATACACCATCAGGTTACCGTTTGCCGAGATGGATTGTGCCCCTTCATTATCACTTGTATTTAAAGGACTTCCGGCATTTTTCATAGGTTTCCATTCACCGTCTTCATACTGGCTGAAAAAGAAATCTTCCTGAACCCGGTTACCCATAACGACATCATAAAAATCAACCAGGCGAGTGATAACCAGGGTTTGTCCATCGGCAGATAAAGATGGCCAGTATTCATTCTGTCTGGTATTGATATTCGGACCGAGATTGACAGGTTCAAAAGGAACAGGATTTTTCACAGCCTGAATGGCAAATTTTGTCTGCCGGATACCTTTCCGGGCCAGTGCACTGTATTTTGGATCGTTCGGTTCCAGTTTCAGATAGGTCAGGTAACTGTTCAGCGCATCCTCGTACCGGGCTATTTTTATTTCGAGTCCGGCTTTATTATAATATCCCCTGGGATAAAATAAGGAGTCGATCTGTAATCCTTTGTCATAGTAATCAATGGCCAACTCGTATTTACCCTGTTCCCAGTAAACTTCGGCAACTACCAGGTAGGCATTCTGAAACAATTCGTCGGTATTAATTGCCTCCAGCAGGTATTGTTCGGCAATACTATAATACTGCTTATTATAGTTATCCAGGCCCTCTTCATATAAACGAATAGCTTTTTTCGATTCGGTCTTGTAGGGTTGCTGAGCAGCTATTGTAAGTGGGATCAGGAACAGTATAAAAAATAGTAAACGATACATAGTAAGGTGTTTCTGTTAAATTAACAAATTTACCCATAAGGCAGGAAGAAAAATTCCCATTTTCTGCAAGCATTGAAAATGGTATGTACTTCGCCTGAAATGCAGGGATCAATCCCGGTAGTTTGAGTCTATTTATGACACTATTATCTGAAGCGGTTACCGGTCAAAATCAAACGATTTCATCATTTTATGATAGATCTCAGTATTCTCATACATACCGGCAAATTCTTCGGCCCCCGTGCCATAGGCAAATACGGGGACCATAACCGCTGAATGATCAGGAGTACTAAAATGTGTGGTTATTTCACCTTTTGCCAAATTCCCGCCGGTAATGGATAATCCTCCGGTTTCGTGGTCGGCAGTAACAATAACCAGCGTGCCTGGGTTTTTATCGGCAAAGGTAAAAGCTTCACCAATGGCCTTATCGAAATCGAGCATCTCACTGACAACAAAATCAATATCATTTTCATGCCCGCCCCAGTCAATCTGTGAACCTTCAATCATTATAAAGAATCCGGTTGTATTTTTTGCCAGCTTAGTAAGAGCTATCCGGGTGGCTTTTGAAAGAAAATCACCTCGTCCTTCAAGCATTTTGGGCAGCGCATCATCAGCCACCAGGCATCCAATATTAAGTGTATCATCCGGATTAATATCAGCGAGATTATATACGATGGAATAACCTTTTTTACGAAGTACATCCTGAATATTCATTTCACTGCTCTCAAAAAATTTTCTTCCGCCGCCAATAAATATATCGATACCGCTTTCGATAAAATCTTCAGCAATAAGTAAATTTTCATATCGGCTCACCTGATGAGCAATAAATGATGCCGGTGTTGCATGGGTTATAGAACTGGTTGCCACCAGGCCAGTGGCTAATCCGTGTTCTTCGGCACTTTCCAGAATCGTTTTTACCGGAATACCTTGCAGGTCGACTCCTATATAGGTATTTTTTGTTTTCACACCTGAAGAAATGGCTGTACCACCAGCTCCCGAATCAGTTATATAAGCATTAGCCGAATACGTTTTTGAAAAACCGATAAAAGTTGCCTTTTCTAAATTCAGGCTGCCTTTATTAACTGAATAGGCAGCATAGATCTGACTTACACCCATGCCGTCGCCAATAAGGAGAATGATGTTTTTTACTTTTTGTGTTTTTTCGACCGGCGTTGAACAGCTAAGCGCAAGAAAGATGATACTAAAAAGGACAGAAATTTGACGCATGATTTTATTATTGATTACTTAATTTTTGTTTTTAAAATTAACTTTTCCTCCGCAAATAAAGCGTTTATTCCAGTATAATTGTTCAAGAGAATCGATGCAAATACCTCTTCCTTTACCAGGTGAATGAATGAAACGGATGCTATCCATACAGATAGCGACATGAGAAATGCCATTGCCTGAAGTATTAAAGAAAAGTAGGTCGCCGGAACGAATATCTTCCTTTTCCAACTGTTTTGTTCTTCTATATTGTCCGGCAGATGAGGAAGGAAGGTGAATGGAATACTTATTATAAACTGCTTTGGTAAATCCTGAGCAGTCGAGTTGAGCTCCATACTCTTCTTTTGATCCGCCGGGCAGAAACAATCGGGCATATGCTATAATATCTTCGGAAGAAGGTGGATTATTTCTATTCTTCTCAGTTTGTCCGATTGAAATACTGATGACAAAAAGGATCATTAAAATTGACAGCGGACCAACAATGGAATACTTTTCAATTTTTCTTATCGTTTCCTTTTTTAAAAGGTACACTTTCGAAGATTTTATAATGGGCCAAACGCAACTTTTGAAGTAAATATTGCACTGAGACTTTCAATACCCCAATACCATAAATAATGCTCCTTTTAATATTGATTGAAGAGGCTTCGTGGAAATATTTTGTAGGACAGGTTATTTCAGCAATTTCAAATCTTTTATAGAAGATCTGTGCCAGCATCTGATTGTCGAAAACGAAATCGTCGGAGTTGATGGTATAGTTGATAGATTGAAGCACATTCCTGCTAAAAGCCCTGTAACCGGAGTGATATTCCGATAATTTCTGGTTCATCAGAATATTCTGTGTAAATGTTAAAAGACGGTTGGCTATGTATTTGTAAGCCGGCATACCTCCTTTCAATGCTCCTTTTCCTAAAATTCTCGAGCCCAAAACAACTTCATAGATATCGTTTGCAATGAGGTAGCACATGGAGGGGATGAGTTTAGGTGTATACTGGTAATCTGGGTGAAGCATGACAACAATATCTGAATTAAGTTCGAGAGCTTTGTTATAACACGATTTCTGATTACCTCCATACCCTTTGTTTTCAGGGTGCCGGACAATATGTTTAATTCCCAGTTCCTTTGCTTTATCAATTGTGTTGTCATTGCTTAAGTCATCGACCAGTATAACTTCATCGACGATATCAAAAGGAATTTCCCTATAAGTCATTTCAAGTGTTTGCCCTGCATTATATGCAGGCAATACAACCGTAATTTTTTTTGTGCCTATCATTATATATCAGGTATTATTTGGTGGCCTTACGGATAAAGAAAACATAACCATTTTTTTCATACAATTCAATAAGTTCAGGATATCTATTTAATACTTCATCTTTCCTGTTGGCCCGTTGAATAAAAAAGGCATCTTTGTCAATATCGCCTTTAATCAGCCAGTTCATATCAAAAACCTTACTATCGGCAGGATGTTTTTGCCGGCTATAAAACAGAACGGCATAACTTTTATAGAATGATTTTATATATACATCTTCATCGGCTTTATCCTTAATAAATTCTACAGCTGCATGCTGCGATATTTTTTCAGCTCCCCGGGTAATAAAAATCATGGACAGAAAAACAAATAGTAAGGAAGTGATGTAAAGGGTAATCAGGCTGATAGCTCTATTCCTGCGGTAAATGGCAAAGGAAATGAGTATGCCTGAAATCAGAAGGACTCCAATGAGAGATATAAAAGGGCTCCATCCTGTTTTGGCCTGGAGATTTCCTATGACAAACGCATCGGTAATAAAACCATTTTCAATAAAATAATTTCTTTTCAAATAAAGCCAGGGAAGTAAAATAATGACAATAGCTAATACGGAGCCAATGGTTCCAATCATAATTTTTTGCCAGGCTCTGAAATTGAATTTACCATTAATTATGTTATAGCCTGCAAAGGCAGCCAGGTAGGTAAGGGGAAAATAGGTCAGAGATGAATAATGAATGATCTTGGTTTTAACAATGGAAAAGAGCAATAATACTACCCATAGCAATGCTATCATCGATGTATGCAAAGTTTTCCTCAGATCCCTGCCACCCGTATATTTGTGCCCCTGTATGGCGAATACGGAAGCCGGAAATACACCCAGCAGCAATACAATGAAATGATAGAATGGAAATCCACCATGACCGGCATCCTTGGTTTTAAATAAATGGATCTGATACACAATAAAATCCCTGATTACATCATAATTTCCAGTGAGGATTTGTAAAATAAACCAGAAGCCACCAATCAGTATTAGGGATAGAACAAATAGTGTAATTTGTTTCCAGTTTAAACCTATCCGGAAACCGTTTAAAAGTATCAGCCCCATCACCAGAATACCAAAAATCAGGATTGACACAGGTCCTTTTGTCAGCATGGCCAATCCGAGGAAGAGGGCAGAGAAGAAGCAGTACAAATATTTTTTACCGTTGAATTGGGTGTCGATAGCGAATACCCAATACACAACACCAAGGAATGTAAACAGGTTGAACCAGGGATCGATTATCCCCGATTTGAAATAGAAAAAAGGCAGAATTGACCCGGCATAGGTTAATGTCCAGAGTAAGGCAAATTTGTTATCGTACAACCGTCGGCCGAGATGATAGAGTACCAGCAATGTAATAATTCCACATATTGCGTTGGGGAAGCGGGCTGCAAATTCGTTAATGCCAAAAATTTTCATTGATACTACCTGAAGCCAGATAAACAAAGGAGGCTTCTCCCAGAAGGGCTCAAAGTTGATTCTGACATTCAGATAATCGCCGGTAATGATCATTTCTCTTGCCGATTCGGCAAAATTGATCTCATCCCAATCGAAAAGATGTACTTTTCCGATCAGTGGAATAAAAAGAATCGCTGCTATGGTGACAATCAGCGCCTGGTAGAGTATGTTTTTTTTATTCATTACGGGTTATTTTTTTAGTAACCAGTAATAATGAACTATCGAGCCACTTTGCTTTAAATCGGTCGAAAATTACAAAAATCAGCAAAGCACTTAAAATCCCAATAAATGAACCTGCATACATATCAACCAGAAAGTGCTGCGACAGGTATACTCTTGAAAAAGCTACAAGTAACGCAGTGAAAAGCAATATAATTTTAAGTATTTTATTTTCGGTTAATCCAGCTATAATAAAGCACATGGCAAAAATAGTCGCGGCATGTCCCGATGGAAAACTGAATGAAGAATGCATATCAATTCCATTGACAATGTGAAATTGAGGTAATTCCTTAAATATAGCATACGGACGTTGGATCCCCGGAAATATCAGACGTTTGAAAAACTGAGCCATCAATCCTGCCAGGGTTCCTGCCGAACATATTTGTAATGCGTTCCGGAATGAGAAAAATACAAATACTATAGCAACCAGAAAGGGTGTTAATCCATCGCCAAGGTATGTGAGGTATTTGAATGAAATATCGGCTGTAGATGAATGATAATGGTTAATAAACAGATGCAATGAATCTTTTGGAATACTTATAAAAACAGGAGCCAGAAATATCACGATCATCAAATAGGTAACCAGGAATGTGGCATTGGATCGTATAAATTTTAAATATCGTTGCACGCAGGTTGGATAATTAAAAATATATGGCAAATAAGCAAATTTTCTGTTGAATATTAATGCTAAAGTTTAGCTATTTTAAATACTTCTTTATATTGGTCACGCCATACAATGATCTGGTATATTCCCGGTGTAAGGTCCGAGATATTTAAACTTCCAAAAGCACCTGAACTTTCAGTTTCAGCTATAAAAGTACCCTTATAATCATACAATTTAACTTTGAACGGAAGTCCGATATCGTAATTTTCGATAAATACCTCGTTTATCGATGGATTAGGAAAAACCGAGAATTTTGAAGTTGAGTCTGCATCCCTTTCTCTTATAACAGTTTGAATTTCAGCAAGTAAATTCTTATAAGGATCAGGTATAATCTGAAATACTTTTTTATCCAACATTATATCAAACTCAGCTACGGGTAAAGACTGACGGTATTGTATCAATGTATCACCACCCAGATAGTCTATCCTGAAGTCGATCAATAAATCGAAAAACGGAGTCACTGATGAAGCTGTAACTTCCTGCTCTATTCTAATGGTAAGAGTATCCTGATGCTGATTCCAGAAAAAATTTAATATAGGGTATCCTTCGCCAAAATACCATTGATTGAAAAAATCGCTGAAATTCTTTTGCGAAACATCCTGGAGCACAGCAATAAAATCGTTGACATCTGCAACATCATCTTTATATCGTTCCTGGTAGGTTTTTAATACGTCAAAGAATAATTCGTCATTACCCAATTCATGGCGTATCATATGTATAACATAAGCTCCCTTCCGGTACGAAAGTCTGTAATTAAAAATACGGCTACTATTGGCCGAGTCACTTTCAGGAACATAAATGGAGCCATCGGGTTCTGAAACAATAAGATCGAAAGCATCGGACAACCATCCCTGAAGTTCCTGATCTGTTTTTAGATTTTCAAGAGCGATATATTCGCTATAGCTCGCAAATCCTTCATTAATCCAGATATCCTGCCAGTTTTGGCAGGTCACATTGTCCCCAAACCACTGATGAGCTAATTCGTGAGCCACCAAAAGAAATCCAAAATTTCCGAGAGTGGTCATAGTTTGGTGTTCCATGCCGCCTCCAATCGGAGCAATACAATGGCCATATTTCTCTGCACCAAAAGGATAAGGTCCATATTTTTCATGAAAAACCTGAAGAAGATTAGCCGTTGCATCAATCGATCCCTTATTAGAAAGAAAAAAAGTGCTGTCGTTGTATACATAATTCTGTACCAAAATTGAATCGGAATCATTGATTTTTGCATAAAAGCTATAATCAAGATAATCGGCAACGGCAAAGGAAATAAGGTAATATGCCGTTGGATAGTAACTTTTCCACTCGAACCGCCGTTTTCCTTCGGGAAGTTCTGTTATAGCCGTTAAAATTCCATTCGAACCAACTCTTAAACTATCGGCTACAGTGAAAAATAAGTACAATGAGTCAGCTTTATCATCAAGAACCTGCTTGCAGGGAAACCAGTTTTTCGAGGAAAAAGGTTCGGAAAGTGTCCATGTAACCGACTTTCCAGAACTTATTTGTTTTGTAGTAATACCCCTGTTGGGATTCGGATTGCTTTCTAAAAGATTATAATATACGACAATATTTAACAATGTTCCGTAGGTAAGAACCTCATTTAAAGGTATATATATAAAATCTTCAGCATGATTATATTCTACCAACTGG
This sequence comes from uncultured Bacteroidales bacterium, assembly GCA_964592225.1. Taxonomy (GTDB): domain Bacteria; phylum Bacteroidota; class Bacteroidia; order Bacteroidales; family UBA10428; genus UBA10428. The sequence continues at coordinate 11,103 of CAZQCO010000009.1, read as the reverse complement.
TCATTGATATGAACAGAATCTATATGTGCACTATCAGTAAGCTCAATTAAAATTGTATCAATTTCCGGATTTATAATTTCAACCAGAATAGATACACTACCCTCAATATATTCAGAAAGGTTATCAACCTCCAGATCCAACATGTAGAATTTAACATCGTAAGCATTTAACTTCTCAATAATTTCATTATCTCCGCTAAACACTTTACTATGAAAGAAGTGAAGTTGAAATAGTATGAGTAAAGTATATTTAATAAACTTGGACACCCAATGTATATTTAGTGAAAAGACAATTTTATAAAATATTTTGCTTAACTGCTACGAATTGACCTATCTATTGAGTGTAATTCTATTTACTTTTACTTTTCTAAAATGGGTAATTTGTCACAATCCTGAATAATGTACAATAAAAAAGGTCCCCGAGAGGGAACCTTTTCTCACCTAAAACTAATAAACCCTATTAAAAATAACCTACAACTATAATGAAATACTCTAACCCAAATTAGTTTGTTGTTAAGTTTTATACGCAATATCAGGAGCTCAAACTTTCTATTTCAAAATTAGTATGCAAAACATTTATTATCAAGCAATTTTGAATGATATTCACTATTGCATAATGATGATATATATCATTAAAAGGCAATAAAAAAACCCTGACCTTGTCGCCAGGGCTTTTTCACCTAAAACTAAACACTCCTCTGAAAATCATCTTCACAATTAACCCTAAAATCTAACTAAACCCAACTATGAGAATTGCACTGCTTATCTTTTGTCAAATTTACTGTACAATCGGTTGCAATGAAAACATTTAGTGATGAGTTACATTACAACAACTTGATGATATATATCATCTTTATATTAAAGGTACTATCATTTTTTACGTTCGTTTTACTAAAAGGTTATTGATTTATTAACAAAATAATCGGCAAAAGGTTTTATCTTTTTTATTTTTGTTGACTAGCTAATTACAATGCTTAATTATCAATTCCTACAGGCATACGAATTACTCACATTAATTTTAAGTTTTAATAAGGATATTTTTGTATCTGCGAGACATGCACTGGAGCAGTTGGCAGAAAAATATGATAATCATTACTCAGGTAATAATTTTATTACTGTTTTCAGGGAATTATCAGATAGCTCCTCAAATCATATTCTTATTGAAGATGAGTTATTCATTAATTTCCACAACTTAAATCTTAAGTATACAAAACTTGAAATACTGTCGAAGAAGGACAGGCATACTATTTATTTATGCATCGCAGGTTGGCTTAGGCAACTGGAAATAGATTTTATTGATACTGGGTTACCAGCAAGAATTTTATCAATTGATAAGGAATTCGTTGAAATTGCCAATGTTTTTTTTAATGATAAGGTAAACGATCCCTTTGTTAGTGGCAGAAATAAGATGGTTATTCTGGGACCATCAACTGAGTTGATTGATAATCTGGAAGGTAATTGGGTAGAAAGTAATGTTCCAAAAGAGCTCGTTGAAGCAGGAACATTCTTTTTCGAAGGATTGAATCATCCATTTAAAGTATTGTTTATCGGCGATCTGAAAGTTTTTATCATAACATGTACCGATTGCTATGCAAGAATTCTTAGAGATGGAAAGCAGTCTTTATCCGGGTGGGAACTTATCGATTCAGGCGACACTATTTATATTGAGGAAAATATAAAAATTGATTACTATGACCTTAAACGCAGGTATCTGAAAAATAAATTTGGTGAAAAACTTGCACTGAATGTCAAAGATCTGTCCTATGCATATTCGCCGGGGAAAGGTATCAGTAAATTCGATATGGAGGTTGAGGGAGGAACATTTCTTGGAGTTCTGGGGAAAGAAGGTACTGGTAAGTCAACAATACTTAAATTGTTGTCAGGTGAAATAATCAGTTCCCACGGTGAAGTGACGATAAATGGGTACTCCTTAAAAAAAGAATTGTACCATTTAAAGGGTATGATTGGTTACGTACCCGAAGAAGATCTGCTCTATGATGAGCTAACCGTATTTGAGAATTTAAATAATGCAGCAAGATTGTATCTTGGAAAATTAGATGAAGCAGCTCTTTCTTTCAGGGTAAATCAATTGTTGAAGGACATTGATCTGATAGGTATTAAAAATAAAGTCGTCGGTAAAGTAAGAGATAAAAATTTGCAGCCTGGACAAAGAAGACTCCTCAATATAGCCATGGAACTCATTCGTGAGCCTCAAATATTGATAGTTGATAATGCAATCTCACCCTTAAGTGTTGTCGATTCTGCTAAAGTTATTGAGGTACTCTCTAATTATAGTTTTCAGGGACATATTGTCATTACAAGTATCACATTAACTGATAATAGATCGGTACGGTTGTTTGATAAAATTTTAATAATAGATGAAGGCGGATTTCCTGTATTTTACGGTAAATTAAACGATGCATGGAACATCTTTCTTAATATCTTCCAATCTAAGAATACAGAACTAATTGAACTGGAACCAACATCTATAGTTCAGTATATCAGTCAGCCTTTTTATTCGGCTGAGAGTGAAGTTATCGATAGGTATAAATCTCCCAATGAATTGTATTCAATTTATCGTGAACGTGAAAGTGTTAATAAATCGCCATTGCATGAACGAAAAGTGTTACCTGAAAATATTCTAAGTACACCTTCGCTTCATCGGCAGTATCTGATTTTTAACCTGCGTAACTTTAAAATGAAAATTGCCAGGACCCGTGAACTTTTTTATACTGTATTATTATCTCCTTTTCTGTCTCTGGTTTTATCATTTTTTATGAGGGGAGGCAATGCGCAGACCTATAGATTTTCAGAAAACTTTTATATTCCGAAGTTCTTTTTTATAAGCTTTCTGTTGTCAATATTCATGGGATTAGTTTTCTCCGTAAACGAGATATACAGGGAGAAGAATATCATTCATAAAGAAGCTTACCTGAATATCAGTTTTTTCTCCTATATCAATTCGAAGATCACCTATCTTTTCATCATTATACTTATTCAATCATTCTTTTTTGTAGGCATATCTCATCTGGTATTGCAAATTAGGGGGATGATGTTAATGCATTGGATGATTTTTTTCAGCTGCCAGGCATTTGGAATGTTATTGGGTCTTATACTTTCCGGAAGTTACAGGTCAATTGAAAATCTTTACATGCGATCGATACCACTGGTTCTTTTATTTCAGATCCTTTTTGGAGGTGGATTTATTTATTTTGATTCATTTCCGGGAAACAAAAAAAATACTCCCGTTATAGCTGATCTGGCAGTCACACGATGGGCCTATGAAGCCATGCTTGTCCATCAATATCGTGAAAACAAGTATATTAAACCTTTATACTTGTTTAACCGGAATATTGAAATGGGTAAAACTTATTCATATCATGTTATTCCTGTACTCAGGAATCGTATTAATTACTGCATACAATATCCGGTATCAGTGCAGGATAGTATGGACTTATATTGCAAATCAATAAGAAATACCCTGGTGCATATTGCAAATCGTTTCGATGTGTTTCCATACGAAAATATCGATAGGATAAATCCTGATAATTTCAATGAAGAACTTGCTGATGATCTGAATGATTATCTAGAATATCTCCATCTGTATTTCTATTCCCTTTATGATCAAACTCTTATTGATAAGGAAGAATATATTATGTCTGTGTCTGATTCTTTAGGGAAGAACTACCTCAATACTCTTAAAAGTGCCTACTTAAATAATTCTATCGAATCGGAGGTTACGCAAAGGGAGAAGAATCAGGAGGTTAAATTCGTTGGTGCTATACTTGTTACGGTGAGTGATCCAATTTACCAGTATCCATTATCGGATTATGGACGTGAACAATTGTTTGTTCCTGAAAAGAAAATAAACGGACAGCTTATCGATACGGTTGAGTTTGACCTATCAGTTATCTGGCTAATGAATCTTTTTCTCTATATACTGCTTGTTTTTGATGTTTTCAATCTTACCGGAATCAGGATGAAATCAAATATAAAGTGACTGTAACCAGACGCGTTATAGCTGGAATTAAAAATGAATTATTTTTAATGCTGCTCCGCTAACTGCAGATTACCTAAATTGTGCCAGTTTACCAGATCCTATTAATCGATTTAACTGAAATAATAATTGCAGAAACTTGAAGAGAAAAAAGCAATAGGAGATTGAATTCAGCTTACAAATATTTTATCAATACTTTTGACAGATCGTGAATTGTGAATGGTTTAATCAGCACTTCAGTGCAGCCTGCTATAATTGAATCATCAGTTTCATCTGGTGTACGGGAAGCTGTCTGGGCTATGATCGGCGTGTTAATATCAAAGTCCCGGATCTCTTTGGTTACTTCATTGCCGGAGATATCAGGAAGCTGGATATCCATCAGGATAATGTCGTATTTATTATTTCTTACATAATCTAATGCTTCACGACCGCTTTTTGCCCGGGTTATATAACCCTTTGTCAATTTAAAAATTTGGGTCAGATAAATAAAGTTCATTTCATCATCTTCCACAACAAGTAACCTTTTACCCGATAAGTCAACTATTTCAGACATATTAACATTGAGCAACATTATGAGAAAGAGTAAAAGTAACAGAAACCCGATGAAGTATTGGCCGTAAAATGATATATTTATAAACATTTCTTCAAAATAAGATACAATGAGCTTCAAGATTAAAGAACTTTTTTCTGCAGACTTTCTTCGAAAGCCTATCAGATATTATTCCGGCCGTACTATGTTTCTTATCAGGCAGATTAAAATCTTCAGGCTGACGTTCAAAGGATTTACGGAAGATCGGGTACAACTGAGAGCTTCGGCTCTTACCTATTACTCTATTCTTTCTATTGTACCTATCGTTGCCATGGTATTTGGGATAGCTAAGGGTTTTGGTTTTGAAAGCTTTCTGAAGGATGAATTACTTCAAAACTTTTCAGGACAAGAGAAAGTCCTGGAATGGATACTCACATTTGTCGATCGCTATTTAACGCATATTAGAGGTGGACTTATTGCCGGTGTTGGCATTGTTGTATTGCTCTGGTCGGTGATGAAACTGCTGGGAAATATCGAAAGTTCATTCAACGATATCTGGCAGATCAAAAAATCGAGAGTAATGTCCCGTAAATTGAGCGATTATATTTCGTTGGTGGTAATTACTCCGGTATTACTGTTTGTATCGAGCAGTACAACCATATTCCTCTCGGAACAAATTCAAAGCAGCAGTATGCTATTTCCCTTATTTGAATATATTGGGCCCATGTTGAGCTTTTTTGTCGGGTTGATTCCTTACATTCTAATCTGGCTTGTTTTCACCTTGCTATACATTATAATGCCTAATACTAAAGTGCAATTTAAATCGGCGCTTATTGCAGGAATGATAGCAGGAACGATGTTTCAATTCCTTCAATGGGGTTATTTCTATTTTCAGGGCATGTTGACCAGTTATGGTGCAATTTATGGTAGTTTTGCCGCATTACCGCTATTTCTATTTTGGTTGCAGCTAAGTTGGTTAATCGTATTATTTGGGGCCGAAGTTGCATTTGCCAATCAGAATGTTGAACATTTCGAGGCAGAATCGGAGTCATTCAGTATAAGTAATCATATGAAAAGAACCGTGACTATCATATTATTAAGAGAGATTGTTATGAACTTCAAAAATGGAGATTCTCCTGAGACTGCTGAAATCCTTGCCAATAAATTTGGCATGTCGGTACGTCTTGTGCGAGATATTCTATATGAATTACTTGAATCAAATATTATCTCGGAAACCGTAACTAAAAATGTTAAGGAAAATGCGTATCAACCGGCTCAGGATATTCAAAAACTTTCGATTGGTTATGTTTTCAATCTGCTTGACAAAAGAGGACAGGATAATATCACAATTGAAGATGTAAAAGGATTTGAATCCATGAAAAAAGCCATCGACAGTCTTATGGAAGAGATTCAGAAATCGAAAAACAACAAACTTATACATGAACTGGGATAATCACTATATTAGAATTTCCCTTTACTATGATTGAATTTAAACCTGTAAATTTTCCTGATGATCTGTATAAGAGTTCAAAGATTATTAGTGATTCTTTTATTACCGTTGCAGATGAATTTGGACTCACTCGCTCTAACTGCCCGACAAATCCCGCTTTTATCGAACCCTTGAAAATGGATAAATTACTTACGGATTATCGTGAGTTATATTTGCTCTATTATATTCAAAAGGCAGTGGGTTTTGTTGCTATTGAGAAGTCACAGACTGAAGCGGATGTTTTCTATATTGAGAAAGTAAGTGTCATTCCGGAATACCGTCATAAAGGTATGGGGAAGAAAATTATGGAGTTTGCCCGGGAAAGAATTCTGGAGCTTGGAGGCAAACGGGCTTCGATTGCTATTATCGATGAAAATACGCGTTTGAAAGACTGGTATAAAATCCTGGGTTTCGTTGCAACCGGAGTTAAGAAATTTGACCATCTGCCTTTTACCGTATGTTTTATGGCAAAAGAATTGAGATAATTAAAATAATTTCTATTTTTGCATCTAAATTATTGATCGACAAGACAAAGAAATGAATAATAGTAACGTACATCTGCATCATCATTACTTCGCGTGGCGATAATGGGAGCAGTATACGTTTAAACCAAAAAATATGAAAAGGTTTGCATTTTACTGCAAACCTTTTTTTTTAACTCTATCGGAAAATGGAAACACTTAAAGTAGCTATTCAAAAATCGGGCAGGTTAAGCGAGAAAACACTTGATTTAATCGCTGAATGTGATATTAAATTAAGCCAGGGAAAGCGAAGATTGATTTCAGTTTCAGACGATTTCCCCATTGAAGTATTATTCCTTCGCGATGATGATATTCCGCAGTATGTATCGGATGGTGTTGCCGATATCGGAATTGTCGGCGAAAATGAAGTATTGGAAAAACAAAAGGAGGTGAAAGTGATCAAACGACTGGGCTTTGCACGTTGCCGGTTGTCGCTTGCTGTTCCTCAGGATGATGTTTACCTTGGTATAAACTGGTTTCAGGGAAAACGAATAGCAACATCGTATCCCCGGATATTAGATGGATTTTTGAAAAAAAAGGGTATTGATGCCAGGATCGAAGAGATAAGCGGATCGGTTGAAATTGCTACCGGTATAGGACTCGCCGATTCGATTTTTGACATTGTGAGTAGTGGCAGTACCCTTATCAGTAACCGGCTTAAAGAGGTTGAAGTGGTTTGTCATTCCGAAGCGGTTATTATTGCAGGTCAGGCGCTAAGCAACGAAAAAAAGAAATCGCTGAACGATCTTATTTTTCGTATCGACACGGTCCAGCGTTCGCGAGGAAATAAATATATCCTGCTGAATGCGCCTAACGACAAACTGGAGAAAATTATCAGTATCTTACCTGGAATGAAAAGTCCGACAATTATGCCATTATACGAAAAAGGATGGAGCTCCCTGCATTCAGTGGTTAATGAAAAGGAATTCTGGAGTATTGTAGGAGAACTCAAGGAAAACGGAGCGGAAGGCATACTGGTGATTCCCATTGAAAAAATGATTGTCTGATATAAAGGAACCGAAGCAGACAAATAATTTGACGTCTGGCAGTGGGTAACAGAATCCAAATCAAATTGCGATCTTTGAATAGATTTAAAAGAAATTTTAGTATAAAATGAAGGTATTTCGCAATCCCGATAAAAAAATATGGCCATCGCTTTTGGCTCGTCCTGCAATGGATATCACAGCGCTTGATGATATTGTTAAAGAAGTACTCTTACGTGTTAAGAATGATGGTGATAAAGCTGTTGCAAAATTCACTGAGAAATTCGACAAGGTATTGCTTTCCAATCCTGTCGTTTCGGATGAGGAAAAATCAGAGGTTGAAGATATGATCAGCAAGGATCTGAAAGATGCTATTGATCTGGCTGCAGAGAATATCGGGAAATTTCACGAGGCTCAGCGTCCATCGGCTCTGGAAATTGAAACTATGCCGGGAGTATTCTGCAGTCAGAAAGCCGTTCCAATTGAAAAAGTGGGACTTTATATTCCCGGAGGTACAGCGCCCCTATTCAGCACGGTTTTAATGATGGCGATTCCTGCAAAGATCGCCGGCTGTTCGGAAATTGTTCTCTGTTCTCCTCCCGGACGCGATGGAAAACTTCATCCGGCCATTATTTATGCGGCCCTGATCTCAGGAATTGATAAAATATTTAAAATAGGAGGGATTCAAGCCATTGCTGCTATGGCATACGGTACCGAAACAGTTCCGAAAGTATATAAGATAATGGGTCCGGGCAACCAGTACGTTACAGCTGCCAAACAACTTGTTGCACGTCAGGAAGTGGCTATCGATATGCCTGCGGGCCCTTCGGAGGTTGCTATTTTGGCCGACGAAAACTCCAATCCCATTTATATTGCTTCCGACCTGTTATCGCAGGCAGAGCACGGAGCCGATAGCCAGGTAATTCTCATTACCGTTTCAGAACCTATAATTCCGAAAGTGCAGAAAGAAATTGAAAAGCAGCTTGCGGACCTTCCCCGGAAAGATTTTGCGTCGAAATCGCTTGAAAACAGCAAGGCAATCTTGGTACGTGATTATAATGAAATGATGGAAATGGTTAATGCCTATGCTCCCGAACACCTTATAATTTCTACTTCTAATGCCGATGATCTGGAATTGAAGGTAAAAAATGCAGGTTCGGTATTTATTGGCGAAAACACTCCGGAATCTGCCGGCGATTATGCTTCAGGGACTAATCATATACTGCCCACAAATGGCTATGCAAAAGTTTATAGTGGAGTGAATTTAGACGCTTTTTATAAGAAAATTACTTTTCAGAAAATAACAAAAGAAGGCTTACGCAAAATTGGCCCGGCCATTGAGACTATGGCACTTGCCGAAGATCTTATAGCGCACCAGCGTGCTGTGGCGTTTAGGCTGAAGAATGATAATTAATAGAGTTCAACTATGTCACTGGTAAAACAACTTATTCGAAAAAATATTGAAGAACTGGTTCCCTATTCATCGGCGCGGGACGAGTATTCGGGAGATGATGCAGTTTTTCTTGACGCTAATGAAAATCCTTTTGACACTGGAGCTAATCGCTATCCCGATCCGTCGCAATCGAAGGTAAAGGTTAAAATCTCACAATTGAAGAATATTTCTTTTGAACGGATATTTCTTGGTAATGGTAGCGATGAACCCATCGACTTACTCATAAGAGCATTTTGCGAACCCGGAGAGGATAATATCATCAGCATTAAACCTACTTATGGTATGTACAAGGTATGCGCCAATATTAATAATGTTGAGTTTCGGGAAGTATTACTTGACGATAAGTTTCAGATCGATAAAGAGGGGATAGCAAAGGTAGCGGATAGTAACAGTAAGCTTCTTTTTATTTGTTCTCCTAACAATCCGACTTCAAATAGTATGTACCGTAACGATATCATATATCTGCTCGATACATTCACAGGATTGGTTGTTGTTGATGAGGCTTATATCGATTTTTCAGGTGAGACTTCCTTGCTGGCACAACTGGATAACTATCCAAACCTGGTTGTACTGCAGACATTTAGTAAAGCTTGGGCTATGGCAGGTGTCAGGCTTGGAATGGCCTTCGCTTCCAGGGAAATTATTGATGTATTGAACAAGATCAAGTATCCCTACAATATCAATATTCTTACCCAGAGGTTAGTGCTTGAAAGGCTTGATAAAGTTGACGAGAAAAATAAATGGGTGGAAATTATTCTCAAACAGCGGGAAATTTTAAGAGTCGAACTGGGAAAATCCGGACTGGTTGAAAATATTCTTCCCAGCGATTCAAATTTTCTGATGGTAAGGTTTCGTGATGCAAAAAGAGTTTTTAACTATTTGATGGATAAAAAAATTATTGTCCGCGACCGCTCAAAAGTTGCTCTCTGTGAAGGTTATTTAAGAATTACTATTGGACTATCCGATGAAAATAAATTCCTTTTAAAGGCTCTGAGTGAATACAAGGATTAGATCGATATAAAAAGAATAATATATTTGAGACTGAAATAACAGATCGGGCGGATAAAGCAGAGGGATATACAATAAAAAAATAATACCTTAATAATGAAGAAGGTACTTTTTATAGATCGCGATGGCACTCTGATAAAAGAGCCATTTGAAGATGAACAGGTCGATTCACTTGAGAAACTGGAATTTATACCCATGGTTTTTCAGGCCCTTAACCTCATTGTCCGAAACCTCGATTTTGAACTGGTTATTGTTTCAAATCAGGATGGTTTGGGATCCGTTTCTTTTCCCGAAGAGAACTTCTGGCCGGCACATAATAAGATGGTTACAGCTTTCCGGAACGAGGGGATCGTTTTTACCGATGTATTCATCGACAGGTCATTGCCCGACGATAATGCCGAAACACGCAAACCTAATATCGGGATGCTGCGTGAATTTGTTGAAGGCGATTATGATCTGGAGAATTCATTCGTAATAGGTGACAGGCTTATCGATATAGAATTGGCAAAAAACCTGGGGGCAAAAGGGATTCTACTTTCCGACCGTATTACTCAGGATGAAATTGAGGTTGCCGGTTTGCAGGAGAATTGTGCAGTGTCAACAGGCAGCTGGATGAAAGTATACGAATACATTCTGGCCGGAGCACGCACCGCTTCTGTTGAACGTAAAACATTCGAAACCCAGATCGGTATACAACTCGATCTGGACAGCAGCAAGCCGGGTTCCATCTCCACAGGTCTGGGATTTTTCGATCATATGCTCGACCAAATCGCCCGTCATGCAGGAGTGTCGCTCACAATAGAAGTTAACGGTGATCTAAGTATCGACGAACACCATACAGTGGAGGATACGGCATTGGCATTGGGTGAGGCTTTCTATATTGCTCTGGGAAGCAAAAGAGGTATTGAAAGATATGGATTTGCCCTGCCTATGGACGATTGTATGGCCCGTGTGCTTCTCGATTTTGGAGGCAGACCATGGATTGTATGGGATGTTGAATTTAAGCGGGAGAAAATAGGGGATATGCCTACCGAACTTTTTTATCATTTCTTTAAGTCGTTTTCCGATGCTGCCAAATGTAATCTGAACATAAAAGCTGAGGGTACCAATGAGCACCATAAAAT